>JBOGKI010000020.1:0-18557 GCA_050745605.1 Terriglobia bacterium
TGTTGAAGATGCCTGGCAGGTTGGGAAGCGGATAAAGATTGGTCACCTTCTGCCCCGCTGAATTGATTCGACTCGCGGGAATCACCATAGGATCAGAAGGATTGATCAGGGAGCGCGCGCCCGTCGCCGGATCCGTGCTGAGCGGATCGTATATCGGCGTCGCCAGTTCAGTGAAGTCGCCATTGCGCATTTTGGCGGTGGGTACCGTAGAGAGGAAGGTGAGCCCCTCGCGGATGCGCGTGGCCTGATAATCAATGAAAAAGAAGGTGCGGTCTTTCCGGATGGGCCCTCCGAAGGTAAAGCCGTATTGGTTGCGATGGAACGGGGCGCGATTAATATCAAAGAAATTCCGGGCATCCAGAGCGTCATTTCGGAGGAACTCGTAAGCATCTCCGTGAAACTCATTGGTGCCGGCCTTCAAGGCCACGTTAATGGCTGCGCCACCGCGACCGAACTCCGCGCTCATTCCATTTTCTTCGGTGCTGAATTCCTGAATGGCATCCGGGGGTGGAAGCACTACAACGCCGCCCAGCCCAAATTCATTGTTATCGAGGCCGTCGAGGAGAAAATTGTTATCCGTGACGCGCAAGCCATTTACAGAAATCGCTTCGTTGGCGCGCTCGTTCTCCGGCACACCCCCACTGGCATTGGAGCCCGTCATTCCCGAGTTCGCTCCCGGGCCCAGATAGGCGAGTTGAATGAAATCCCGCCCGTTTAAGGGCAGGACCACGATCCGCCGCGATGTTTCAATGGTGCCAAGATATGAAGTTTGGCTCTGGATCAACGGCGGCGCTGCGGTCACTTCCACGGTTTGAGCGACAGCACCAACGCTCAGCACGAGATCAACACGGATTGTCTCATTCACCCCCAGGGTAACGCCGGTTCGCGCCGTCTTGCGGAATCCCGGCTTTTCGGCGATGACCGAGTAGGAACCGATCTGCAAGAGATTGGCGGTGTAGTTTCCGGAAGCGTCCGTCGAGAGATGAGCGGTAAGGCCGGTGGCTACGTTGGCGATAGTGACTGCGGCGCCCGGGACCACTGCCCCGCTCGAATCACGAACCGTCCCGACCATACTCCCACGATCCACCTGAGCCCGAGCCGGAGCTACAAAAACACACATCCCCAGGGCGAGGACTAACCAAGAACCGCTGGCCGTTTTCGTTTGCCTTTCCATGAAAGCCTCCTGCTGTGGATTAAGAAGGAGACAGCCTGCCTCGCTACCGTATCTGAGCGGTCAGGCCCAACATGTCAATTCAGGTTTCGGCATCCGCGCCGGTCACCGCTTGATCTTGCTGACTGGATCGAAATGTTATCCGTTCTTGCCGTGAGCAGAAACAGTTTATTAAACCATTTTAATATCCCTGTCAACTACTTTTTTGAGGTGTCTGCTGGAGAACTCTGGCGGGTGACACGCAGATGAGGCCGTTCCTTTACAGCTTTTTTCAGCGATAGCACCGTTCCAGAATTTGGTCGGCTGAGGAGTACCCGCCCGCGCCAAACGGCAGAGGGCTATATCCTGAATCGTGAGGATGGACAGGGTGGTTAATACCGTGGAGCAGCAGTTGATTCCCGAACGACAAATTCAGGTTTGACTTTGCGATGGACTGGAGAGAACTTGTTCTTCATTCGAGCCGCTGCGATCGCCTCAGCTAGAATTTGCCCGCCCAACGAACCCAATGCCTCCATCCCTTCCCGGACACTGGTCAACGACGGATTGTAGAAGGCGGCCACGGGCAGATCGTCGAACCCCACCACCGAGCAATCTTCGGGCACCTTCAGGCGTGAGCTGGTCAGAGCTCGAATGGCGCCGAAAGCTGTCATGTCGTCGAACGCCACCAAGGCGGTGAAAGGCGCTCCGCGGCCCAAGAGCTCTTTGGTAAGCGCATAGCCTCCCTCATAAGTGGAGAAGGGGGTTTTTAGCGGTACCACGAGACGTGGATTCAATTCCAGCCCGGCATCGGCCGCGAAGGAGGAGATTCCCTTCCATTGGTAGGCGCTGTCTACAATCATCTTTGGCCCTCTGATGAAGGCGATTTTCCGGTGGCCAAGTTTGTAGAGATGTTGCAGAGCCATGTGGGTTCCAGCTTCGTTGTCCGTGGCCACCCAGTTCAACGGGCTGCGTTCAAGCTGCCGCCCGAGGATGACGGAGGGAACCTTCCATTTCTCTAAACCTTGCAGCAGTTCCGTTTCAAAGTAGAGCGAATTAGCCAGAATAATCAGACCCTCCACCCGCCGCTCCAAAAGAACCCCGAGTTGGCGTTTGAAGCGGGTCCGGTTGTTCTGGATGTCCGTCAAAATGGCAAGGTGCCCTGACCGGACTAGCCTGCCTTCGATTCCGCGCAGGATCTGGGCGCAATAGGGGTCGGCAATATCGGGGACCATCACGCCAACCGAGTGGCTCCGTTGGCTTCGCAGCGCCCGAGCGAACGGGTTGGGGCGGTAGCCGAGATCTTCCGCAATCTGCTTGACGTGGGTTTTTGTTTTATCTGGAATGTGCCGGGCAAGAGGAGCATCATTCAGCACCATGGAGACGGTGGTCACTGAATAGCCGCTCGTCTTGGCCACATCTCGGATTGTGATCATCGGTCAAGCCTTCCCGATCGCAGGGAGCGAACTGCTCCGGGGAACGATTAACCCTTAGTATACAACGGTCCGGTTCGGCCCTGGCCGGCCTAAGAGACGCGACCAGCAATGTACGTTATGGTTTGGCGCCGCTCGGGGAGTGATCTTTCCTTAGAGTCGGGGGCGGAAGCCGTTCCGCGAGGATGAATTGTTTGATGGCGGCACGCGTTTGAGCCATCCGCTGTTCCTTGGCTTTGGTCAGTTGGGTGTAGATCCTAAGTTCCCTTTCCGCGAGGCCGATCTGGTTGAGATCTCGATAAATCTGTGCCAACTGGTAATGTCCCGTCGCAGACTGAGGGTCCTGCAGGAGGGACTCCTGAAACTCACGCAAGGCGCTTTGATAGTCCTTCTCCGTCGCAAACAGCTTTCCAAGTTCAAGATGGGCCTCGGGAAATTTCGTCTGCAGCCGGATAGCTTGCTCGAGAAGAGTCTGCGCCTCGCGAAAATTGACTTGATCTCCACTCGAAAGGGCGTGCTGGAAAAGAGAAGCGCCATAACAATAGAGCGCTGACGGACTCTTCGGGTGAGCATCGACCAGGCGTTTCAACAGCGGCGAGATGGCTTCCCAGCCGGCCGGTACGACAAGCCCGATCAGTGAACTGTAGGCCTTGAGGGCTGTGCGGGATTGCGGGTCGATTTCGAGAGCCTTCAAGAAGGCTTTGGCGGAGCCGGGATAGCTTTGCTGGGCGTAGAGAGCAAACCCTAGACCTGTAAACTCACGCGATGCGCTCGGGAACTTCTGGGTTGCGGCCTTGAACGCCTGGAGGGCGGCGCCGAACGTAAAATGAGCAAGATATTCGGTGCCAAGGTCGAAAAAGTATTTCTCTTGAGAGGGGTCCATTTCAACCGCGCGCTCATAGTCACCAGCCGCCTTCACATACAATCCCTTCTTTTCCTCGACGGATGCAAGCAGATTGTAAAGCTCGGCCTGCGGTCTGTGCCGGATCAGCGCTCTCAGCGTTTCCATCGCTGCTTCGGTATTCCCAGACTCTTCTTCAGCCACGGATAAGTCATACGCCGCGGAATAACTTCCCGGTGCTTGCTTTACGGTCTCCCCAAAGTGCGGAATCGCCAACGCGTAGAATCCATGCGAGGCAAACAAAAGCCCCGCTACGAAGTGCTGTTGAGCCGAGAGGGAAACCGGGGGCCCGGCGATCGCTTGATTCGGATCGCAGTTGGCAACCTTGAGGCACGCCTGGGCAAGAGCGAGGTAGATGTCGAACGCTTGAGGCGACAATTGATATGCTTCCTTGTACTGTTTGAGCGCCTCCTCGGGGTCACCAAGGTCTGTGGCGATCGCACCTCGCAGTGAATAATACTTGGCCGCTTGCGCGGGCTCATTTGGAATCGAAACGTGACCGATGATGCCCCAGGCGTCTTCGGGCTTTTTCATCTGGCGTAAGGCAAGCGCCAATTCGTACCCCGTTTGAAAGTCCCCTGGCCTTTTCTTCCATGCTTGTTGAAGAAGCGATTGCGCTTTTTCGACCTTTCCTTGGTTCAGCAAGATCGCTCCAAGCCCTACGAGCGCCGTAAAATCCTCGGGAGAGATCTTCAACGCTGTAGCAAAAAGCGGTAGAGCTCTTTCTGTCTCGCCCTGCTGCCACAATAGAGCTGCCAGATTGTTGTAGCCGACCGTTGATTGCGGAGAAAGCTGGATGACCTTTCTAAAATCATCCGCTGCTTTCGCCCGCTCGCCGAGGCTGCTGTGGGCAAGACCACGTAAGTTATAGAGGTGTGCATCGGAGGGATTCAACGCAATCGCAGTATTGATCTCTTCAAGGGCCTTTGCCGCGTGACCTTGTTCGAGCCATTGGAGGGCGCGGCCGTACGACTCCCGGGCGGACTCAGACTCCGCTTGCGCTGGGACGCTAGGAAGAGGTCCCGCAGCTAGGCCTTTGTCAGCCGAAAGGAAAGACAGAACAAGGAAGCCGATCGCGGATATCTTGCAAGTTCTAGGTGCTCTCATCGCAGTCAATAACTCTCCTGCGAGACAACTCCCTTCCCTTCCCGAATGGTGATGAGACGGTTGGCGGGCATCCGATCAAACGTTTCGCGCAAACCGCTCAGCCACCGAACTTCAACCTGATCGGCCTGCTCAGCCGCGCCCAATCCAAAATGCAGCCGGAGGTCACTCTGCGAGCAGAAGCTACCTCCGCTTCTTACTTCTTGTACTTGCCGGATGCCTCCGGCATCAACCAGAACTCGTGAGCCAATCGCCGCAGCATTCGTCCTCGCCCCTACCAACCGGATGAGCAGCCAACGATGCGGCGAAGGCGCGGCATTTTTCAGCAGACTGGGCCGGCCATTGATATTGTTGATGACCACGTCAAGTTGACCTGAATGGAAAATGTCTCCAACCGCGAGGCCCCGGCTGCACCGGGCCTGAGAGATGCCAGGTCCTGACTGGCTCGAAATATCTTTGAACCTTCCGTGGCCGGCGTTGCGGAATACCAATCTTTGGCCTCCGTCTTGTGTCATGGGATGCCGCCCACCCGGGCCGGGAGGATAAATGGGCCCGGAGGCAATCAAAATGTCTGGACGACCATCATTGTCGATATCCAGAAAGGCGGCTCCCCACTTCACCGATTTCGTGGCGCCGGCGAGGCCGGCTTGAACCGTGACATCGGTAAAAAACGCGCGACCATCGTTGTGATACAGGGTTGGAGCTTCATCAGAAAAATTGGTTTTCAAGATATCGAGGCGGCCGTCACCGTCGTAATCGACCGCGTCAACGCCCATTCCAGCCTGGGTGTTGCCGTTCGAATCGAGCGCCACGCCAGCCAATAGCCCCGCCTCCGAGAACGTTCCGTTATGATTGTTCATGAAGAGCCGGCTGGGAGTAGAGTCGTCGGCTACGTAGACGTCTGGCCACCCGTCGTCATCGAAGTCGGCAACGAGAGGGGTAAATCCATAGGCCAGATCGGGCTTGAGAATGCCGGAGACCGCGGAAACCTCCGTGAAGCTGCCGTCGCTATTGTTGCGATATAGGCTGTTGCGAGTACCCTGCAGTCCCTTGACGCCATAAAGAACCGGAGACTGATTTCCAGCGAGAGACGGATTGCCCTCGTACAACATCGTGCCGTACCGGTAGTCCACGTAATGGCAGATGAAGAGATCCAGATGCCCGTCCCGGTCGTAATCCAAGAAAGCAGCCCCGGTGTTCCAATGCCCTTCCTCTGTAAGCAACCGGGCTTCCCGCGTCACGTCCGTAAACGTCCCGTTCCCGTTGTTATGATAGAGGACATTTTGTCCGTAGTAAGTCACGAACAGGTCCAGAAAACCATCGTTATCATAATCCCCCACGCAAACGCCTTGTCCCCAGCCGTGTCGCAAGACGCCGGCCATTCTCGTCACATCGGTGAATGTTCCATTGCGATTGTTGCGGTAAAGATGATTCGACGGCTCGGCGCCGCTTGGGAATCCATTGAGGCCCCAGCCGTTGACGACGAAAATGTCCAGCCAGCTATCATTATCGTAGTCGAACAGCGCGATACCACCCCCTGTAGTCGAAAGCAGGAAATCCTTGCTGGAATCCGTTTGAACGATGGTTTGAGCGTTCAATCCAGCCTTTTCCGCCACATCGACGTAACGCGGGAATGTGCTATTCTCTGTTGTCCCAGCAGTCAGTGCTCTGCGTCCACACGTCACGAGCAGCCCGGCCGCGGGAACCCGCAAGATTTCCTGGAGGGATTCACGCCGAGATATAAGACGGGTTGTTGAAGGTTGGTCGATGCGAACCTCCCGGCTGGCCACTCCAGTTGAGTCTTTTCGCCGTTGAGTGTCCAGCAGCCACACCGCCCGGCATGGCGTGAAAGCGCAAGGCCAAAGCTGGATTGGCGGAGCGGATTGTGGAGACGGATCATGGCGGCTTGCGCCGCCTTCCATCCGTGATTATCCCATGGTGCTAAAAATGCTGGTTTATGCGAGCATCATCCGAACCATGGGTTTCTACCATCTCGCCCCGGACGGTTACGCTCTCCGCCTCCACATGGGCCGGTTAAGCATCACATCCCCATCCAGCGTGCCGGTCTCCTACGTTAGGCCCACGGGACCGTAGCTGAACGCGTGCCCAGTGTTCCTTGAAATTACTACTTCTGCTGGGGAACCCTATTCTCCGCCGTCTGGAGCCGGGCCCCTTCGATCCACTGCAGGATCGTCCGATATTGCCAGCTATCCTCGTTACCCTTCCACCGTTGGCCTCCGTTGTGCGAGGCATAGTAGTCGGTAACATTTCCCCCGGTTTCGGGTTGATGCGTCGGCTTCACCAGAATAAGGCTGTGGCGCGGGTCGCTGATGTCCACCACCCGCATGGCATATTTATAGTTCTGTTCGCTCACGGAGGGAAGGAATTTGCCTTGCTCGTCGGGCGGCGCGAGCTTGAAAATGGCATGGGAAGCATGGCAGACAACGCAGGCCTTCCCGTCCGGCCCCACCTGCGCCAGGATCGGCTCGACGCGCTTTACGAAGAAGTCATAATCGAGCACCGAACCGGGTTTCACGTCGCTCAGCGCATCGGACAGCTTCTTGCCGCCGAGCACGTTGGCCGCGATTAACTGTAGGCGGGGATTGGGGTCGTTCTGAAGGCGCCGGAGTGCCGCCACAAAATCCGGTTGTTGTTCAATGTCCTTGGCGCGGCGCAGCGCGTCCAGGGCGGAGGCTCGCACATTGGCATCGGGATCGTCGAGGCTCGCGATCACCGCCTTCAGCACCGCGGGGCTGGTGAGGAAATTGGGCGCCTTATATTGCGTATATCCGTAACTGCCGGCGAGCAGACCTGCCGCGTCCTGAGAAATTCCAAGGCTCGTTGTACCCAAATGCAGACTCATGAACTTCGGGTCCGAGACCTCAGAGATCAGAATCGCCCGTTGCTTGCTTTCAAACTGGGCAAAGGCTTGCTCGACACGGGCGGCCGTTGCAGGCGAGTTGACGAACCGCTCCAAAATGACATCGACCGCCGCTTTTTCCACGGCCGCATCGCTATCATGGAGGCTTTGGAATACACGATCCTGGAACTGCGGATCGCTCACCAGACTGCCAAAAGATGAGGCCGCCGTCAGAACCATGGCGTAATCTTTTGGCCGCGGTTGCTCGACGAGCAAGGCCCGCACGGCTTGGGCCACCTGGCTTTCCCGTGTCCAAAGTGAATTGTCGGGCAGGCTGGCGAGCAATGGTAGAACCACCGCCCGCGCGCCTGCGTCGCCGCGCTGCAAGATTTCTACGGCGGTTTTAGCCAACTCGGGATTGGGAATATCCGGGGAATCGAGGTTCAGCACGCCGCGCTGCCCTCCCTGGTAGACATAACTCACGGTGTCGCGCACCTGGGAATGCGGATCGAGCGTGAGCCTGAGAACCGCCAGCGCGAACCGTTGATCGCCCGCCCCTTCAAGCGTGCTCCCCGCCTTCAACGCCTCGATCTTCATGTCGGGACTCGTGCCGTTGAGGCAGTCAATCAGCGCCTCTTGCAGTTGTGGTCCCGAGCTGCGGAAGAAATGAATCAGATCGCTGTCATTGCCCACTCGCGTCTGATAGAAACTGTTGTGCGGGTCGTACCGGAAATTCGCCGTTTCCTGATAGGGAGGGTAGACGTAGCCTGGCTGATCGAGATCCGGCACGCCCTCGACATATTGCGTGAGGACTTTGGGCAGCCCGATTGCCACCTGGCCGGGTTTCAGCACCGGGAGCGCGTAGTGGCGAATGTGAAAATCCCACATGGCGTTCAGGATGTTCATGCGGCCTGCCGGGGGTGACGTGCGGATGGCGCGCGCCAGCACCTGCGCCTGATCGCGGACCACCGCTTCGTAGCCTCTCTCAATCCGTTCCTGATCGTCTTTTGTAGCTGCAGTCTTGATCCACGCCGCCATGTAGCCGGTGTTCTCATCCAGGTCGTCGTAGAGGCTCTCCATCAGCCCGCGCCGCACCATCGGATCCTGCTCAGCGCCCAGCCGCGCGGCCAGAGCCGTCAGAATCGAATTGCGCTCGGCGCGCTGATCCACTTTCCAGTAATACCAGCGCCAGAGCCCGGCAGCCGCCTGAAACCGGATGTAGGGCACGGGATCATTCAAATCCTGGGTCAAAGCCGTGAGCAGCGCGGGATGATTCGTGAGGTACCTGAAGTGTTGATTGAAAAGCCGGGTCGCGCCCCACCGCACCCGCGCCTCATGCGAACGCAAAGCCGTTGCCAGCATCGCGGCGCCCTGATCCGCCACGGCAGGCCGCCGCGTGAGAATCTTCCGCAGTGCCCAGGCCGCCGTGCATTGCACCACTTTGCTTTGATCTCCCAATGCCTGCACTAGCCCCGGAATCGCGCCCGGATCGGCCATGTGGCCCAGGGCACGCGCGGCAGCTTCGCGGGCAAGAGGCTGAGGGCTGGTAGCCAGCACCTGACGGATTTGCTTTAGCGCGGCTTCCGGAGCAAGGTCCCAAAACTGGTCAAGCTGATACAGAAGCCGTGGCAAATCGCCTGTAGCTAGGTTGGCCGGGGTGGGCGGAAAAGCGTCATCCCAGCCTCTCTGGCTCATGGGGCGCTGGTCCGGCCCGGGATAAAGCTGGGAAAGCGCCATGACCGAAAATTCAGTGGCCCGGAACGGCGTGTTAAAGCCCTGATAAACGGGATCGCCCTCCCAATCGCCTTCCGTGCGCTGCGCTTTCAGACAGGACTGAACGGCGCGCGCCAGGTTCGGATCAGTCTCCGGCCGCCGCCCCGTCAGAGCCAGAGCATAAATCGCGTGGTAAGAAATAAAATCCGCCGTCTTACGGGTTTTGTCGAACGGATAAGGCCACATCCCGTCAGCTTCCTGGTAGCTATAGAGCTGCTGGATGAGCGCATCCAATTGCTGGGAGTATTTCTCCCGCCCGATCGTCGCCAGAAATTGAATCTTCCAGTTCAAGTCAATCACGTTCTTGGGCACGTAAGGCACAGCCAGGCGCTCGACCTTGTCGCGCTCGGTGAGCCACTGCGGGTCGTGGGTATGTTGATAGAGGAAGTCGAAGGTCTGCCAGCTTTGGTCTGCAATTTCAAACGGGCTGATATCCGGCTCGCAGCCGTCCACTTCGTTGCCGGGCATCGTGGTGCGATCCTTGTAATGGATCTTCAGGTAATTGGCATAGGGAATCGCGAAGCTCGCGCGCGGGCCGTCATGCGTGACCTCGGTTTCAAACCAGTGGGTGAGGAGCGGCAGGCGGCTGGAAACGGCGCGCGCCGAATAGATCACGCGCACCCAGTTGGTTCCGGGTTCACCGTAAAGAGGCCGGGCATTGTTATAGATGCGATCGGTGAGGAACTCGATCGCGGTGCGCTGCGTGGGCGGATAGCCGTTGCGGATGGCCGTGAACTCGCCGCGCGTGGTGAATTGCGTCGGATGACAGGCAATGCAAAGCTCAGTTTCCGAATGCGTCATCGTGGTGCGCAAGGCCACCGAGCCACGGCGCGGCGTGTTCGAATGCCAGCTATCGCCCATGTCGACGAGAAAGTCCATGCCCGTGCGCACCGCCTGATGCGGATCCGTATACGGAGGAACCGGGTAAGCATCAGTACGCAACTGATAGGCGGGGTGATTCGCGTCGACGCGCACGTAGTAAGTTTGTCCGGGCTCCAGGACGCGGGTTCGGAATTTATAGAGGCCGGGATAATTCTGCGTGGATTCGATTTGATAAATAAACTCGCCCTTCTTGTAGGGGACGAGCTCGGCTTGTCCACTCTTGTTCTTCCGCGCCTGATACAGGTACACGTCAAAAGGCACGTCGCGGTCAGTGACATCGAGCACAAAATAAGCCAGGCGCGGTTCTTTGCCGTGGAAGGTGAAGCGGAACCATTGGAAGCCCTTGATCATCGCCGCATAGACGTCTTGCCCAGGCGCGGGCGCGTAGGGGCGTTCATCCGCGCTTCCGTAGATGGTTTGGCCGAACTCGAAGGGTTGGGCGTGATGCCAGTCACCGTTCGGATGAGCCGCGATCACCGCCGGCTCCGCGCTGGAGCCGACAGGAATGCGACGTGCGGAGACGGCAATTTCCGGAATCGTGCTGTACGGGCCTGCGGTCAAGAGCACCGTGCCATGGCCTGCGGCGCGAGGCGCGAGGGTGAGGTAAAAATCCAGGTCGGCGCTGTGCAACCATTTTCCAGCCACCGGGCCCGCAGCGTCCGCGATGACCACGTGAACCGAGTCAGCACCCTGCACGCGAGCCGGCGACTTCACGCTCACGGTGATCCCGTAAAGCGAATCCGGCCGCAAGACGCCGAGGTCCACGCGGCGCTCCGCCGGATGGGATGCAGGCGATTGACCTCCGGCCCCCACCGCCCGCAATAGCAAGGCCAGCGCCACGCAAGCTAAACCCAAACAAATGAAATTCCAAATCACCTGGAGATAACTGCCCGGAGATCGCATCGGTTCCTCCTCCACTGAGGAAACTCAGCCCTCTTTCGCGGGCTCATACCAGTAAATTCCGAGCGGCTCGTTCGCACCCGGGTCGTGCTTGTGCGCATAGTACCGCTTGCCCGTCACCAAGTCCAGTTGACTGCCTTCACTCAGGTCCACCTGGGTCAGAGCATGGGCCTGCCACCAGCCATGATCAATCACATGCTTTCCCAGGGTCGGTTTCCGAACCTTCGCTCCCGAGCAGAAAATGGAGCGGAGCCAGGCGGAGGTTTTATTTTTAGTCCGTGATACATAGATTCCAAGTAATTTTGCCTATGCCGGTAAAAATTACATTGTTTGAAGTCTTTTTAATGTTATGTAAATTGAAGCCACTCATCGGATTACATTTAGCAGGCCGGTGGAACGAAACGTGCTGGGTGAAAGTTCTAATATTCAACAGGTCAAATAGCCGTCTTACGTCAGTCTGCTTGGGTGGCAGTTCTCTAAACATTCGAAAACCACCGTTTCCACGTTCACTTTCGTAAGTCCGAACCAGTACATCGGGATCGGGCTGCGGAGGAGGGATGTGCACCTTCATCTTCCACGAGGTCACAGCCGCGGTGGTCCCATCGGATGTCGTAGGCAACAAATTAGTGACGCTGCGGGGTGATTATCCGGCCGCTCTGAACACAACCGTATTAGGCCTTGAACTCCGTATTGTGTTCGCGGGGAAATTCGAATCAACGGGCGTCTTTAACTAACTGGAGGTGTTAGCGAACAAGCAACTTCACCGGGAGGGGTGAGAAAAAACAAAATATTGGAGGTTCTATTGAGAATCATCTCCCTCTTCCATCACCTTCGTGACTCCAGCCGCCGTGCGCGGCAGCCGAAAGACGCAGTTGGCTGGAAATCACCCGTCAAGTCATACACTTCCTTCATTGCAGCCTCCGCTTCACGCCGTTGTTGTAGCCTCTATCCTGTTCTGCTCGCGCTAGGATTGGCACTCTTCTCGCCCATAGTGTGGGCAGGCCCCGGAGCGGCACACCTACTTTCTGGCCAATCGAGCAATCTTGAGAAGAGATTGAACCAGATTAGTCAGGCATCCTTTGACTCCGGGGCAAGGCCGCTCCAGGGGGACAATAAGATCCCAGGTTCCAAAACGGAAAACGCCGGCAACGACTCCCATACGCTGGAGCCCCTTATCGGACTGAACCCGCAGAGCATCAATTTTGGTGATGTGCAGGTGGGGGATAAAAGCATCACTCCCGTTACCATCACGAACGTGGGCAACAATATTGTGAAAATCCTTCAGGCGCCGGTCACGGGAAATGGATTTAGCATCAGCGACTTGGTATTGCCCTTGACCTTAAGTCCCGGAAATCACAAGACCTTCAATGCCATATTTGCCCCCAATCAGAACGGAAACTCGCAAGGGGATATCATGATCATCACCGATTTCCAAGGCGTGCCCTTTTATGTGTCACTTTCCGGCACGGGGACGCAGGGCAATACTCTCCTGCTTTCCCTGAACCCAACCAGTACCAATTTCGGCAATGTGGTCGTCAACGCTCGGAGCACCCTGCCGGTGGAAATGATAAACACAGGCACGGGCAGGGTGACGGTTACGCAATCTGTACTCACCGGAAAAGACTACAGCGTTGGCGGGCTTGACCTTCCCCTAACCATCCCGGCGGGTAAGAACAGTTCTTTCAACGTGACGTTTGCTCCCGTCACCACGGGAGTCTTCAACGGCAATATCTCCATCATAAGCAATGCAACAAACTCTCCCGCCAATGAGTCCCTCACCGGGACGGGCGTCACTGCGCCGTATGTTTCTTTAACTTGGGATGCCAGCACCTCACAAAACGTCATCGGCTATAACGTTTATCGCGGCGTGCAGATCAACGGCCCTTTTAGCAAGATCAACACGTCTTTGGTGCCAGGCACCTGGTACCAGGACGACAACGTCTATTCGGGCGACACCTATTACTACGTGACGACAGCGGTGAATTCCCAAAACGTGGAGAGCGCCTACTCCAATGAGGCTGAAGCCACACTGCCGCCTTCTTAGCCGCAAGGCTGTTCATTTAAGCCGCTATACTCCGCGAACACAATCTCAAATGCGACGCAGGGGCGGGCCTTGTGCCCGCGGGCGACCCCAAGGGTCGCCCCTACCCTTAACTGAACAGTGTTGTTCTTAGCCGGCTTAATTCAGCCCTGCTTCCGTCCACAGCTTGAACCGACCGAGGAGTGGTTGCAGCCAAGGGCAGAGGTGATTACCAAAGTCCCCTGCCTCGGCGCTCTGGCTGCTTCAAATCGCGCTTAATCTCTCTTTGAAATTACCTCAAGTTTAATAACCAACTGACGATAATCCCGGAGTGGTGCCGTAACCACGTTCGATCAGCCTGTTCTTTTGCCACTCACGCAAGGGAAGGCAGAGAACGAAGCGGCATGATCGGAATACCCCGGTCACCCACTGGGCGACGCGGGGGCCGATGGAGGCGCGATTAATCATGGACGGTTCTTCCTCAATCTCAATCTTGCTAAAGCGCCGCGTCGCGGGGAAACCAATGCACCCCGCCAAACCCCGGGAGATTCCTCGCCGGACTCTGCGGCCGCCATTCACGCCGGCAGGCGGCCTACTGTCCGTCATCTGTCTGCTCGTGGCGTCGCTTGGTCTATGCAGCTCCCAGGCACATGCCCAATTGACGTCCAACCCGTCCAGCATCAAGTTCGGCTTGGTGGGCGTGGGCAACCAAAGCATCAAGAAAATTGTCCTTAAGAATACCGGCGCCTCCAGTATCATCGTTAACCAATCCTCCGTGACCGGCACAGCCTTCAGCATCAGCGGCCTAACCTTGCCGCTGACTCTGAACCCGGGAGCTCGATCAACGTTCAACGTCGTCTTTTCACCTACGGCGCTGGGCAGGGTGCTGGGCGCCGTTTCCTTGACCAACACCAGCAGCAACTCGCCGCTCATTGTGTCCGTGGCGGGAACTGGGGAAACACTCTCGCTCACGGTGAGTCCGGCTAGCACCAATTTTGGAAATCTCATTGTGGACAACAATAGTACTTTGCCCATTCTCCTCACCAACACAGGCTCCGGCAGCATCACTGTGAATCAAGCCATCCTGACCGGGGCCGGATTCAGCATCAGCGGTCTTTCGCTGCCGCTAACCCTTCGCTCTGGAAAAAACTCGTCCTTTGACGTGACCTTCAACCCGCCTTCAACCGGCTCATTTGCGGGTAACATCGCCGTGGTCAGCAACGCGGCGAATTCTCCAGGCAATGCCTCGCTCGCCGGCATTGGTGTCGATTCACACGCCGTAGCTTTGTCCTGGAGTCCCAGCAACTCTCAGAATATCGTTGGATATGACGTATACCGCAGCGTTGTTCCAGGCGGGCCCTACAATCAGTTGAATTCTTCCTTGGTAACGAACACCGCCTACACCGACAACGCCGTATTGGCTGGCCAGACTTACTATTACGTCACCACGGCCGTCAATTCCAGCGACGTTCAAAGCTCTTATTCGGACCAGGCGGAAGCTCAGGTTCCATTACCCTAATCCGCACAAGCCGATCCAGTGCCAACGCTGAAGGAGCAAGGCCGAAGCCGCTGAGAGGCTCATTCGGGTGGACTGCCAGTGCCAAAAGCGCGGCATTTTCTCCTATCCAACCCAGAACTCTTGCATTCAAGTCAGAAAGACCAGCATTGCCGGAGTGCCTGCCGCAGCGTATTGGCCAGTGAAGTGCAGGCGGCCAGTCTCCCGGTTCACCCGGAACGCGGTGATGGCATCGCTCCGCTGGTTGCATGAGTAAAGGAAATTCCCGGTGCGATCAATCGTGAAACTGCGCGGATAATCGCCCCGCGCCCAGGCTTCGTCCGCAAACGTCAGCTTGCCCGTTTCGCCAACCGAAAAGACGCTAAGGCTGTTGTGCAGGCGGTTGGCCGCATAAACGAATCGGCCGTCCGCCGACACCCGAACCTCAGAAGCGAAACTGGTGCCGGCAAAGCCCGGCGGCAGGCTTGACACGGTCTGCCTCGCCGTCAGCCTGCCCGCCGCCGCGTCATAGTCAAACAAAACCAGGGTCGAAGCCTCCTCCTGCAGCGAATAAACCCAGCGTCCGTTTGGATGAAAGGTAAAATGGCGTGGCCCGTCGCCCGGCGGCAAAGATACCGACGCCGGACTGTTGGGTAAGAGCCGGCCTTTGCGCGGATCGAACTTCCAAATAAAAATCCGGTCCAATCCGAGATCCGTGGACAACACAAACCGTCCCGCTGGGTCGGCGTGGATCATGTGAGCATGAGGAGCATCGTGGCCGCTGATGGCAAAACTGCCAGAAGGTCCGCTGGCAGCGTGGGTGGATCCTACTGTGCCGATGTCCTTCTTCCCATCCGTCGCGCGGCTCAGTTCGCCGTTGGGCCGGATCGGCAGTACGGCAATTGTTCCTCCAGTATAGTTGGCCACCAGCAGAAATTTGCCGCCAGGATGAACGCTCAGTTGGGCGGGACCGGCTCCTTCAGAACTGACGGTGTTGAGCAGGGTCAAGGACCCGGTCGAGCGGTCGATGGAGAAGGCGCTCACCGAACCCGACTGAGCGCCCCCAAAATCAGCCGTCTCATTGCCTGCATACAGGTGCGTTCCGGAGGCATCCAAGGCCAGCCAGGAAGGGTTCGATGCTTCAGGAAAGACCTGGCGAAGGGCAAGCTCGCCCGTAGCGGGGTTCATTTCAAACAGGTAAATTCCCTTGCCCCGCCCCACGCTCCCTTCAGGACCTTGCGGCGAACTGTAGGAGCCAACATAGACCAAGACTGGTCTACTCATACGATGCCCTCGACTTGCCCCGGCGCGCGCCCAGCGCGGAGCAGCCATCGCTAAAGTGGTGGCGCCCTTTAGAAAGCCACGCCGCGAGCTCCTGGCCTGAAGGCCGTATCCCCATTGCCTCTCCTCAACCGTCATAGATTCTCCTTTGACACTGGCATGTTCCATCTAAATTCTTGGTAATAGTTTGAAATCGTGCCGTAGCGCCGACCGGTGACCGGCGGCATGGTGTTTTCAACCAGCTCGCCGCGCGCGGAGCGGCGCTACAGCGTCGGCCTGATACTTTATCATGCGCGTCCTGAAAACCACCCTGTTCGGCGCCTTCCGATTTTTTGCAAACGGAGGAGAGCCCACTGGCCCGCCGGTTGATCCCGCTGCAGCACTGAAGAGATATCAGCATCGCTCGGAGTGGTTCAGAAAGCAGCCGGTTGGCCTGATCGTGAGCGTCCTGGCGGGCCTCCGGAGCTGATACACGTACTGACACACCGACTCTTGCTGATCGCGGGATTGCCTTGAACCATGGACGTAAAGCCAAGACACCCAGAGGCTTGGTTGGTAGGCCCGAACGGACTCGAACCGTTGACCTCTACCGTGTCAAGGTAGCGCTCTAACCGGGCTGAGCTACGGGCCTCGAGGTCGTGCGTTTGATTCTAACCTGTCCCGCGCAATTCCGGCAATCGGAAGTTGATGCGGGAAACCCTTCCCCGTGGCCTTGTAAATTTCTCATGGAATACTGAGACCATTTGAGCCGCCGCCCATTAAGCTGGGGCGCGGTTGAATGCAATTCATTCCACGAAACCGCAGTTCGGGGCGCAGCGCTTCGTCGCGTGATGCAATCAGCGGCGAGTTGAGTTAAACTGCTAACTTCATCAACCCCGCGCAGGACTTTGCGCGAACACGACCCGCCTTGATTGCCGCCGCGACTGCGGCGGTGGGCCAAAGGGTGCGGCTCCGCGTAGATTTTGCGGAGCTGGCCAACCCCGATGGCCGCGATCCGCAGTGGACGGTTTACCGGGCAGGACGGAGCGAGCGAGGAACGTGACGGAATCGTTTGATCAATTTCAAAAGCTTGAGGACAAACTCGTGCGCCTGATCGAAGTGTTCAAGCGTACTCAGGCCGAAAACCGTGCACTGGAGGACCAGGTGCAAACCTTGAAGACCGCGTCTAAGGATAGTGGCCGCCAGGTCGAGTCACTGGAGAAGGAAGTCGCGACTCTGAGGCGCGAGCGCGAAGACGTGCGCGGCCGCGTGGAAAGGCTTCTCTCCCAGATGGAGGCATTGACCAAGACCGATGCCGCGGGATAGCGCCCCCGGAGTGAGTTGTCACCCGGCGTCAGACTCGCCCGTAGTGAGGAAAACGAGTTGGCTGCGAACGAACCAGAAACTATTCACGTCGTGATCTACGATCAGGAATATAACCTCCGGGGTCAACTCGATCCCGAATACATTCGCAAGTTGGCGCGCTACGTGGACGAAAAAATGCGCTCCGTGGCGGCGCGGACGCAGACCGTAGACTCCCTGCGCACGGCCATCCTCGCGGCCATGAATATTGCCGACGAATACCATCAAATGGCGGCGCGATTTGAAGCCGGGATTCGCCAAATGGACAGCGAAATCGGAAAGTACGCGTCGATGCTGGATGAAGTGTTGGACCCGAAAGTTTAAGGCCCCGACTTCCCGCAGCCCCGCCGGGGTCCCGGAGGCCGCTTGGCACAGGAATCCTGATTCGTAGCCGCAGCCCGGCGAAGAATCGCCAGTCCTCGCTGAATCCTCGATCGGATTCCCGCCCGCTCCTGTCACCATGCCGGTGCAGCGCGCTTTTGAAAGGATCAGAGTGGCCTCTCGAGTGAAAATACTCTTTATTGGCGATATTTTTGGACAACCTGGGCGCAGAATCGTAAAGGAAAAGTTGCCACGACTGGTTGAGGAATTTGAGCCGGAATTGGTCCTGGCGAACGGCGAGAACGCCGCGGCCGGATTTGGCATCACACCACCATTAGTGGAAGAGCTGTTGGGACTGGGAATCGCCGTGCTGACGTCGGGCAATCATATCTGGGACAAGAAGGAGATCTATCCCTATTTGTCGGATCATGCCGACGCGCGATTGTTGCGCCCGGCCAACTATCCGGCCCAGGCTCCCGGAACGGGACTCTACGTAGGTCGCACCGCGTCCCAGGTGGGTTACGCCGTCCTCAACTTGCAGGGCCGCGTCTTCATGCCGGCGCTCGACTGCCCGTTCCGCACGGCCGATAAGCTGCTGGACCAAATTCCATCTGAAATCAAAATCCGGATTGTCGATTTTCATGCCGAGGCTACCTCTGAAAAGGTGGCCATGGGGTGGTACCTCAATGGACGAGCGACCGCGGTGCTGGGAACTCACACCCACATCCCAACCGCGGACGAGACCGTTCTTTCCAAAGGGACGGCATATATGACGGATGTCGGCATGAGCGGTCCTTATGACTCCGTAATCGGAGTGGAAAAGGAACAGGTGATTAAAAAATTTCTGGATCAGCTTCCGGCGAGGTTTGAGGTGGCCCGCGGGGATCCACGGCTTGCGGCGGTGTTGATTGAGGTTGATGCGCTGAGTGGAGAGGCCCTCTCCATCCGGCGGGTGCGATGCGCCTCGGGCTGATCCATCACCCATTGATGGGAAGCGCCACCATCTTATCCGAGGCCGACCGCCGAACGCCGCGGAATAGCGCAGCGGCCTACATTTGCGGTAGTGGTGCAGTTTGCTGTAGCGGCGCTCTATGAGCAC
>JBOGKI010000021.1:0-18451 GCA_050745605.1 Terriglobia bacterium
GCTCTGCAAGGCCCTGCTGGACCGCATCATTGATCGAGCTCACATTCTGGAGACGGGCACGGAGTCCTACCGGTTCCGGCGGACGGCGGAGAAGCGGAACCGGGCGACAAAAAACGGCGGAGCGTAAAAGCAAGAAGCTGTGGAAATGACGGTCCGTGGAAAGAGTGGAAAACCAAGAGCAGGTTTCCCACGGTTTCCACCGCCCTTGGAAATCCGCAACAGCAGCGGATTCCCACCTTTCCACAACTCCGGCGGCGGTCTTTATCTTCTTATTACTGGGGAGGCAAAACCCTCTCCGAAACCACAACGTCCCAAGGTGGGCCCAATTAAACCGCCGAACTGGGCCAAAAGAAGTTGCCAAACGCATGGGTGTAACGATTTGAGCGCGAGCAGCCTCTAGCAAACCACCCGGACGTATAACGGCCTACTCGTAGAAGTGCCAGGGCCCGCACGAGATCGCAATACAAAAACGCCTTCCTTGGCGATTACGGGGTTCGGGGAGCAACCGAACACAAAACCGCCTTAAAGAATACAGGCATACCGTAAGCCATTGAAAAGATGATCGCTGAGCTAGGCTTTCCATACGCGGCCACAGGGGACTGCCGAAGTTCGCGGAAGTCGTACAAGATATCGAGTAGTGTGGGTTGGGCTGTGGGTTGAAATATCACTCCTCATCCAACTCTCCTCGCTCATTTAACGAAATATGCGGCCCCGGCCGGAAGGGGACGCTGAGTTTATAGCGCGCGTGCCTGCGCTCGCCTTCCCGGATCAGCGCCCCTTTCTCAGTGAGATCCGCTAGGTCACGCGTTGCCGTTGCCGGCGATGCTGCCGTAATGGAGCTGTACTTGCCGGCACTCAGGCCCCCTTTAAAGCCTTCCTGCCCTTCCCTGAACATTCGCAACAGTGCTTTTTGCTGCCTGCCGTTGAGCCGGCCGCTGAGGCGGTCGAGCAGCTTGGTTTTGTCGATCAGGAACTCGATTAGCGCGATCGTGCGCCGTTGCGCTTCGATGGTCATTCCGGCAAACCACGCGAGCCAGTCGGTGATCTCATTCCTTTTGTTGGCCGCCTCCAGCGCGGCATAGTAGAGCGCGCGCCGGGCGAGGATCGTTGCAGCAAGTGCAACGAGTGATGGCTGGCCCAGGCTTTGCGCGAGGGATTTTTCGGCAAGCGCGCGCCCGATCCGTCCATTGCCGTCCTCAAATGGATGGATCGATTCGAAGTAAAGGTGCGCAATCCCTGCCCTCGTGAGCGCAGTCAGTTGCTGCGCGCCTGCCGGAGCGGTCTGGTTAAACCAGTCAATAAATCCCTCCATCTCCGAAGGAACCCTGCCTGATGGAGGCGCCTCAAAGTGAATTTTCGGAGAGCCGATGGGTCCCGAAAGCACTTGCATTGGCTCTGCGCTAGAGCGATAGCGGCCGATGTCCGCCAAGTCCCCCCTCCCGCTCATCAGCATACGGTGCCATTCGGATAGCATCTCGTGTGAAAGCGGCGCAGAGAATTCTTTGTAGAGATCCACCATCATCTCGGAGACGCCGCGCTCCGCGGGTCCAGCCCGCCGGTTATCGGCCGCTAATCCCAATAGCCTCTGGATGGATGACTGAACGCTTGCGCGATCCAGAATCTCGCCTTCGATTTCCGAGGTGGTCAGAGCTTCCGTGCTCATTGCTTCGACCGTCAGTTGGTTGCGGTCTTCTTCGCCAAGGTGCTTGATCGCGCCGACGAACACCCCACCTCCGACGAGGAACTGCTGTTCCGCCAAAGCGAGCCGCCGCTCATTCCAGGTGAATTCCGGCCAGTCCGGTTGTTGCCAATTCCACGACATGAGCGATAGGCACCCCTTCTATCGCTCACATTTTACTATATTCATGAGTGATGGTAACCGATTCTATTGCTCGTCCTCTCCAGCCCCTCAGCCCGGGGGCTGATGAGGCAAGTCTTATCAGTAACTTGCAAGCGGCCATATTCCCGGTCATGTGGAGCCGCGCGTCTCCTATATGACGCTGATATTGCAACAACTTACATAAAATCAACGAGCGGCCAAAAGAGCGGACATGGATGTACCAGCCCTCGACCGGCCGAATTCCTGCACACTACGTTCCGAAGTTGACACGTGGCATCGCCCGCGTGATGACGCCAGAGCAGTTGGAAACGCTAGGCCTGTTGGCTCCAACCGAGCCCGTGCACGCGCCGCCGCTCAAACTCACCCGCGACGCCCGGAACCGACCCGGCAAGGAACGGCAGTGGCCGAGCTATGAAATGGCGCTCGCCAGCGCCCCGCCGAATCAGCATGGCTCAGGCCCTGACCGCAGCCTGGCAGATTTCTGGTTTTGTTACCTTGCTCTTCAGCGGGGACGCAGCGCCGAAGAAGAGACGGAGGCGAAGCTCCTGGAGGTGAGCCAGAGGGCTCGTGAGAGAGTCAGGTTGGGCGATCCCGGCTATGTCCATGTGACGGTGAAGAACGCCGCAGAGTACCTGGAGCGCAGCCGCCATCCGCGAGCAAGATGCAGCGGATGGAGCAAGCGGGAAGTTCTGAACCTCGACCAAGTCGCGCTCGGCGCGACCCCTTAACCAACGCACCGACCCCGTTTGACGGGGCCCTACTCATCAAGCCACCCGCTTCGCAGGGGGTGTCTGACTATTGACTGCCGAACAGAATCGCAGATTTCAGAGCGAGGCGCAACGAAAGGGAAAGCGGGACAAATGATGCCTGGCAGAATTCTTACCGTTGTGGAAGATCTCATCTTCTTACCGAAGATCCAGCAGACGGCGAAGCTGTTGAGTATTCCGATTGAAAACGTGAGCCCGGCGGCCTTGTCCTTCGGCGAATACCTGTATTTGAAACTACTGGGAACGGCCACCGCATCGTCGTGCATGGTGTCAGGCTCCGGCTTGTGGAATCAGAACAACAATGCCTACGACCTCGAGACGCTGGCGGCGCTGCCGGTTGACGCCAGTCAATTCGCGCCCGAGGACCAGATGGACAAGCCTGGGAGCGGACTCACGGCAGCGTACGCCTCGCGCTGGCCGCTGCTGGCCGCGATTCCCTGGTTTCCTGCTCTCGGCGACGGCGCGGCCAACAACGTCGGCTGCGGCTGCACAGCGCAACACCGGTTCGCATGGATGATTGGCACCAGCGGAGCGCTGCGCGTCGTTGTCGAAGCTGACAGGACGGAAACGCCGGAAGGCTTGTGGGTCTACCGGCTCGACAGCAAACGCTTCGCGGTGGGCGGAGCGCTAACTGATGGTGGCAGTGTCTATTCTTGGCTGAAAAAGACGCTTGAATTGCCGCCTGAAGCGGAGATCGAAGCGAAGCTGGCCCCCATGCCTCCCCCGAGTCACGGTTTGACGGTCCTTCCGCTTTGGGCAGGCGAACGGTCGCCCGGCTGGCGGGCCGATGCGCGCCGCAATCGTCGGCTTGCGGACGGATACATCGCCGCTTCAGATTCTGCGTGCGTCGCTGGAAGCGGTCGCTTCGAGGTTTCGCCTGGTCTATGACATCTTGCGAAGGCGTCTCGGCGAGCCGGCGCAAGTCATCGCCACCGGCGGAGCGTTGCTCCACTCCCCGGCGTGGACGCAGATGATGGCGGACGCGCTGGGTCGGCCCGTCATTCCCTGCCTGGAACAGGAGGCTACAAGCCGTGGCGCAGCGCTTGTGGCGCTGGAGCGCCTGAGCGCGATCAAAAGCATCGGCGAGCCACCGGCCGAACTGGGTTCGCCCATTCAGCCGGATCCGGAAAACGCGGCGCTCTATGAACGGGCGCTTGAGCTTCAGACGAGCCTGTACAGAAAGCTTTTCGAGGAATGATCTCGGCGGTCGTGAGTGGCGACGGCATTGCTCCTTAGGTCGTCGCTCTAGCCCGCTGCCGATCGTCACGTCCGCATCGTTGCCCGCCGCGTCCGCCTGAGCGGTCCTCTCACATACTGGGGTTAACGAGCGCCTGATAAGTCGTGGCACGGCTCAGTTCCTCCATGTTGGGCATGCCCGGACCACCACCCAGCCGTTGGATCATGCCGACAAAGACGATGTCGTACTCGGGATCGATCCAGAACCAGGTTCCAGCGGCGCCGTCCCAGAGGAATGTGCCTTTGCCCACCGGATTATCGGCCAAGGCAGGATTCGTAAAGACTGCCATATCGTACCCGTATCCGAAGCCGGGCCTGATGTGCTGAATTCCGATCCCGAATTGGCCCGTCATGAGATTGGCGTGGAGGTGGTTCGAGCTCATGAGCCTTACCGTGGCCGGCGCGAGAATGCGCACGCCATCAAGCTCTCCGCCATTCAGAAGCATCTGGACGAATCTCAGATAGTCATGCGCGGTAGAGACCAGGCCGCCGCCGCCGGAAGGCATGGAGGGCGGTTTGGAAAAATCGAGACCCAACGCGGGCCCCGTGTAAGGAGTCAATTCGCCGGTCTTGTCTCCGGTGTAAAGCGTCGCGAGCCGGCTCCATTTGTCTTTCGGCACGTAAAAGCTCGTGTCGTTCATGCCGAGAGGTTGAAAAATCCACTGGTGCATGAAGTCAGCCAATGGCATCCCCGACAGCTTCTGCACCAGATAGCCCTGTATATCCACCGAAAGGCTGTAAACCCAGCGCGTCCCTGGCTGATAGAGCAGCGGAATCTTGGCGAGCTTATCGATCATGTCCTGCAAGTTGGCCGACTGCAAAACGTGCTGATCCCGGTACATTTTGTCCACCGGATCATTGGGCGTGAATCCGTAGGTGAAGCCTGCCGTGTGGGTCATCAACTCGCGCATGGTCGGCGGATGGATAGGATCTTCAAGAATCATGTTGCCGTTGTAATCGAAGCCCTTGAAAACCTTGAGGTGGGCGAATTCGGGGATGTAGTCGGAGATCCGGGCCTCGGGATTCCACTTGCCTTCCTCGTAGAGGATCATCATGGCGGTGCTGGTGATGGGCTTGCTCATAGAGAAAATGCGGAAGATCGTGTCCTTTTCAATCGGCGCCCCGCTCCCGAGGTCCTTCTTTCCGAACGCCCTGAAATGCACAACTTTGCCGTGTCGGGCGAGCACAACGACGACGCCCGAGAGCGTTCTTTGATCCACCACTCTCTGCATGGCTGCGTCCAGCCGCTCCAGCCTCTGCGACGAAAAGCCTTCCACCTCCGGCTTCACGACCGCCAGATCTCGCGCCTTGTTTCCGACTGCTTGCGCGTGGCATTGAATCTCGGCGCCGCCGGCAAGTAAAGCGACGATCAAGGTCGATACCAGGCTTGACACGGTTCTATTTTTCATATTTGTCTCCCGAGTGAACTTTCGAAAGGTCGCCGGAGTAACGCTGGCCACGGCGAGTCTGGCCAGTATACACTGCCGGTCCAAGCCGTGATTCAGCGCGATGGCGCCGTCGAACAGCGCAGGATTGATGTGCGTCCCAACGTCTGCGCCGGCGGCTGACCCCATTAAGGCATTTGTTTTGTGAGCGTTGCGAGGATTTGTTTGCAAAATATGAGCCATCTTTCCTGAAATCAATGAGTTGCGTGGGAACGAATGGGTTTGTTATTTGGCTTGGTTGGGGTTTGTTCCTCGAGAGATGCTTTGTTTTCAAAGGAAATTGGCTTTGTTCCGTTAAACAATCCATTTATGCAAAACTCCATCTCTCCGCATTTCCGAACACACCGCAATAAGCGCGGGGTGTGCGCCAACCGACCTCGCATTGCATTCCATGACGGGATTACTATAGCAAATTGTCCAGAAACGGATGAGACGGGCGAGACAGAGGGTCGACCGGGGAAAGATGAGCCTTTCGTGATGGCTACCGACGGCCGCATCGCCGTCACCTTCCGGTACGGGCTGCTTATAGCGACACCAAGCTGCTGGCAACTGCCGCCGGGACGGCGGTGCCACAGTCTAAGCCACTTGGTGGAATGGCGCGCGAAAAGCGCTGCTCGAACTCGGTCCGACGCGGATGGCCGAGGCCAAGAAATGGCTTGACATACGCCTATGCGTGTAGTAGGCTCACATACGTTCGTAGGAGAACAAAATGGCTGAACCCAAACTGACCAAGCTCGAACTTCAGGTCATGGAGGCGCTCTGGACGCGGGGCGAGTGCTCCATCCGCGAAATTCAGGAAACCTTTCCGGAGAGGAACAGGCCGGCGTACACGACCATCCAGACGATTGTTTATCGGCTGGAAGGGAAAAAGGCTGTGCGCCGCATTAAGAAGGTGGGCAACTTTCACATCTTTGCGCCTGTCACATCGCGCGACGCCGCGCAGCGACGACTGGTGGATGACCTGCTATCTCTGTTCGGTGGGCGGACGCAGCCCGTGATGGCGCACCTCATTGAATCCGGCAAGCTCACGCTAAGAGACGTGAAGGAAGCGGAGAAAAGCTTACGCGAGCTCGAGAGAAAGGACACGTAACCATGATCCCGAATTATCTGCATCCGCTATGGCCAGCGATTGGTTCCGCATTGGCTGATCACCTCTGGCAGTCCACCTTATTCGCAGTTGTCGCCTGTCTGCTGACACTGGCTTTGCGAAAGAACCATGCGCGGGCTCGCTATTGGATCTGGCTGGCCGCATCGTTGAAATTTCTCGTTCCCTTTTCGTTGCTGATCGGCCTCGGCAGCTATCTGGCGACGTCAACCGTCCCCGCCGACACGCAACCCGCTCTTTATTCCGCCGTGGAGGAAGTGAGCCAACCGTTTACGCAAGTTGCGACTCCGGCCATTTCGCAATCTGCCGTTTCGCACGCCGCTCCTGGCGTCGCTGGTCTGCTTCCCCTATTGCTGGCCGCACTGTGGCTAGCCGGATTCTTGACGGTTTTATGTCGATGGTTCGTGCGCTGGCGGCGGACGTCCCAGAGCCTGCAGGAAGCGGTGCCTTTACAGGCGGGACGGGAGTTGGAATCGCTCCGCCGCCTGGAGCGGGTTGCGGGGATACGAAAACCTATCGAGATGTTGCTGTCGCGGCAATCTCTCGAGCCAGGAATTTTTGGACTGGTCCGACCCGTTTTGGTTTGGCCGGCAGGAATTTCCGAGCATCTCGAGAATGCTCACATGGAATCCATCCTCGCCCATGAATTGTGCCATGTGCGCCGGCGGGACAATCTGGCCATGGCTCTGCACATGCTGGTGGAAGCCATCTTCTGGTTTCATCCGTTGGTTTGGTGGTTCGGAGTGCAGCTGCTGGAGGAGCGCGAGCGCGCCTGCGACGAAGCAGTGTTGCAATTGGGCAACGAGCCGCACGTTTATGCCGAGAGCATTTTGAAGACTTGTGAATTCTGCGTTTCATCTCCGCTGGCTTGTGTTTCCGGAGTTACAGGCTCGGACCTGAAAAAGCGCATCTTCCGCATCGTGGCGAGCCGCGCTGGAGTGAAACTGGACCTGCAAAAGAAGCTGCTGCTGGTCGTCGCGGCACTCCTGGCGATTGTCGTGCCGATCGGGCTTGGCTTGGCCAACGGGAAGCCGGGGCAAGCGAACCCGCCGCAGGCCACGGCCTCGCCCCAAACCGCGGGCGCTACTCCAAAATTCGAAGTGGCGTCTATCAAGCCGGATAAGTCCAGCGGTCCGAAAATGATGTTTCGAATCACGAATCCCCCCAAGGACGGAAGGTTTTATTCAACCGGGCCCACTCTGCGCATGCTGATTCGAATGGCCTACGATATTCAGGATTCGCAGATCGAGGGCGGCCCGAGCTGGATCAACTCTGAGAGATTCGACATTCAGGCTGAAGCGAACAGCGCGGTGAATGCCGAACTCAGCAAGCTCCCCGTGCCTCAAGCCTTGGCTCTGAAGCGCCGGATGATTCAGTCCCTTTTGGCCGATCGCTTCAACCTGAAAGTCCACCACGAAACTAAAGAGCTTCCTATGTATGCGCTGGTAGTGGCAAAGCACGGTCCCAAAATCAAAGCCGCACAAGCCGCTGACTCGGCTCCAATCGTACAAGCCGCAGATTCGGGCCCGACCGGTCCGGGAGGTCATGTGGCAGGTCGCAGAGGCATCATGTTCCGCGCAGGTCCGGGAGGAGCGAGCGCGATGTCTTTTCAGGAGGCGTCCCTTTCGGACCTGGCGCAGGTACTGTCACAACAGCTTGGACGGACGGTAGTGGACGAAACCGGGCTCAAGGGATTGTACAGCTTTACCCTCAAATTTACAGGAGAAGGAGGTCCGAGGGGGGCGATGAAGTTCGGGCCGGAAGGCGGAGGCGGACAGGTAGCGGTCGGGCCGGTTCCAGGTGGAGGCGAAGGACCCGGGAAGCCGGTGGTAGCATCGCCTGATTCCTCCGCACCATCGCTCTTCACGGCGCTCCAGCAGACGCTGGGGCTGAAGTTGAAATCGGAAAAGGGCCCGGTGGACGTGCTGGTCATCGATCAGGTCGAGCAGCCCTCGGCAAATTGAGGAGCGGCAGGGGGTTCGATGACGCGGCGGCAGATGGCTAACTCCCTCCGACTTTTGTGCGCGATCGCGTGGCTGGCTGCGCCCACGCTGGCCGCGGCAGCGCAGTACCGGGGGCAGGTCGACTTCAACGGATTTCCGGTTCCGGGTGCGACGGTAACGGCCATTCGCGGTGCTACGAAATTCGTCACCGTCACCGACCAACGGGGTCGTTATTCCTTCAACGATCTCGCGGATGGTACCTGGACAATCGAAATTTCAATGACCGGGTTCTCTGGCGCCAAACAGGACGTCCTGATTTCTCCAACGACTTCGCCCACAGCATGGAACCTGCGAGTCCTGCCGCTAGCTGAAATCAGGGCCCGCGAAGAACCGATGACTCTCGCTGCCGGAACGCTCGCCCAGCAGAGCGAGCAGTCCACGCCCGCGAATCAACCGGCCTCAGAGAACGGCAAATCGGAAGCGGGCCTTGCCCAGCTTGCCTCTCCCGGTCTCCTGATCAACGGCACCGCCAATAACGGCGCCACGTCGCCTTTCGCACAGTTGCCGGCGTTCGGTAACTACCGAAGCGGGCCGGGCGGACTCTACAACGGCGGCATCGGAGTCATCCTTGATAACTCGGCGCTAGACGCGGCTCCATACTCGCTGAGCGGCCAGAAGACCGCAAAGCCTGCCTATAACCGCGTGACCGCGCTGGCTTCATTCGGCGGACCGCTACGAATTCCACATTTGCTTCCGAACGGACCCATGGTTTTTGTCGGCTACCAGTGGACTCGGGATGTTAATTTCACGACGCTCTCCGCCCTGGTGCCCGACCTGGCGGAACGGAACGGCGACTTCTCCGATGTTCTCAACCTGCTGGGACAGCCGGTGCAGATATTCAATCCAACCACCGGCTTGCCGTTCGCCGGCAACGTCATTCCGCAGAGCACCATCAGCCCGCAGGCGCGAGCTTTACTGAATTTGTATCCGCAGCCGAACTTCAGCGGCAACCCGAAATACAATTATCAGGCGCCGATTGTCAGCAACACGGATCAAGACGCTCTCCAATCCCGTTTCGACCAGATGCTCGGTGCGAAGAATCAGCTTGATGGCGGGCTTGCGTTTCTGAGCACGAAGAACGCCGCACCGAATCTTTTCGGATTCCTCGACGGCACGGATCTGTCAGGAATCGACACGTCAATTCATTGGTCACATGAACTGAACCAGAGGCTTTACCTGAATCTGGGGTACCGGTTCAACCGGCTGGCAACACGCGCCACGCCCTATTTCGAGAATCGCGAAAATGTTTCCGGCGAGACGGGAATTTCAGGGAACGACCAAAACGCGATGAACTGGGGGCCACCGGCTCTGAACTTCGCCAGCGGCATTGCGGGATTGTCCGATTCGCTCGCTTCCTACAATCGGAACCAGACGAGCGCCGTGTCCTATTCCGTGTTGTGGAATCACAATGCCGAGGACATCACGATTGGAGGCGACTTCCGCCGGCAGGAGTTCAATGACCTGTCTCAGCAAAACCCGCGCGGCACGTTTACGTTTACGGGCGCGGCCACTCAAAGCGCCACCGGCAGCGGCGGATACGATTTAGCGGACTTCCTGCTGGGAATTCCCGATACGAGCTCCATCGCCTTCGGCAATGCCGACAAATACTTTCGCGAATCGGCTTACGACGCCTACCTCGACGACAATTACCATGTCCGGGCGGGACTGACGGTGGACGCCGGCGTACGGTGGGAGTATGGAGCGCCCATCACGGAGCTCTACAATCGACTGGTGAATCTCGACATTGCGCCGGGTTTCGCCGCAGCCGCGCCGGTCGTCGCCAACGATCCCGTCGGGCCGCTGACCGGCCTCAGATATCCTGCATCTCTCATCGAGCCTGACTGGACCGGCTTCGAGCCGCGCGTAGGCGTTGCCTGGCGTCCCATTGCCGACTCGTCTCTCGTGGTTCGTGCCGGATACGGAATTTACGACAACACCTCGGTCTATCAGACTATCGCCATGCAGATGGCGCAGCAGGCGCCGCTCTCGAAGAGCTTGACGGTTCAGAACAGCGCCGCCTGCCCGCTCACGTTGGCAAACGGATTCACCACGTGTCCAACGGTGACGCCGGACAATTTTGCGATTGATCCAAACTTTCGCGTGGGCTACGCCCAGAACTGGGACGCGGAAATTCAGAGCGATTTGCCGGGCTCGCTGCAATTGACTGCAACCTACCTCGGCACGAAAGGGACGCGAGGTCTCCAGGAATTCCTACCGAACACTTACCCCATCGGAGCGGCAAACCGGTGCCCGGCGTGTCCCGCCGGCTTCATTTATTTTGCTTCGAATGGCAACTCGAGCCGCGAAGCCCTGCAAGTTCAATTGAGGCGAAGGCTCAGCGGCGGTCTTGCCGCGACGGTCGCCTACACCTACTCCAAGGCCATCGAGGACGATTCACTATTGGGAGGCCAGGGAGCCGTGGCGGCGCAGAGCTCGACCATGGTTCCGTGGCTGATGCAAGGCGTCGCGCAGTCCGGCGGCACGGCTCAGGGTTCGGGCACGATCGCGCAGAACTGGCGCAATCTCGCCGCCGAGCGGAGCCTGTCGCCCTTCGATCAACGTCACCTTTTGAACGCGCGGCTGCAATACACCACAGGGATGGGCGTCGCCGGAGGGACACTGATGAGTGGGTGGAAGGGCGCGCTGTTTAAGAAGTGGACCTTCCTCACCGAGATCACGGTGGGTAGCGGCTTCCCGGAGACGCCCGTCTATCTCGCAGCAGTGCCGGGCACGGGAGTGACAGGAAGCATTCGACCCAACTACACGGGTACGCCGCTCTATGCGGCTCCTGCGGGATTAGATCTGAACCCGGCGGCTTTCGAACCGGCATCGGCCGGACAATGGGGGAACGCCGGTCGAAACTCCATCATCGGGCCAGCCCAGTTCAGTCTGGACGCCTCGATGGGCCGGACGTTTCCCGTGCGCGGCCGCTGGAAGCTTGATTTGCGCCTCGATTCCACAAACGTCATCAATCACGTCAATTTCACGAGCTGGTACACCACGATCAACGGCGCGCAATTCGGACTGCCGGCTGCAGCCAGTCCGATGAGGAGCGTGCAAGCCACACTGCGGTTGAGGTTCTGATGAGGATCGCAAAATATTGTGACAACAGCGCCTGTAGCGCCGGTCTGAGACAGGCGTATTTCGCCGCTCATAGACCGGCGCTACAGAAAACGACGTCACGATATTTTGCAATCCTCAAGTAAGAGGGAGTGATCATTGACGAGGGTCGAGCACGCAAGCCAATGAAAACGAACGGCTCCGGTTTCGAATTTCGCCAGCTCTTGCAGCCGAGCGGCTTGCGCCGGGCGTCTGCGGCTGAGGTAGCTCGAAGGCGTGATGAGGTCTCCGTGACAAAGCGATCCTTGCGAACGCGTTCAGCATTGCGGATTGCGGATGTGGGCATTGGTGGAGTGTTGGACACTCTGTTGAGCGCCGCACTGGCAGTTTTCATGACTCTGATCGCTGCGCTGCCCATCGCCGCACAACAAATTGGGCAAAACGCCTCGCTTCAGGCCCACCAAGGACCCGCGGTTACGGTCAGCACCCAGTTGGTTGTGGAAACTGTCGTCGTGAAGGACAAGCAAGGCAACCCGATCGCCGGGCTGACAGCGAAGGACTTCACCGTTACCGAAGACGGGGTGCAGGAAAAGATCAGCTTCTTCAAATTTGAGAAGCTTCCTGCGTCTTCCCACTCCGCAGCGCTCACTCCGGCTTCGCCTGAGAACATCAAAGTCTATTACCAGCTTGCTCGAACCGAGATCACGCCCGAGGCACCTGGGAGTCCCCGATACAAAAATCGCCGCCTGCTGGCGCTTTACTTTGATATGACGGCCATGCCGCCGGCGGATCAGATCCGGGCACTGACCGCGGGGCAGGATTTCATCAAGACGCAGATGGGGCCCGACGACTTGGTGGCCATCATGAGGTACGCGGGGAGCGGCGTCGACGTGTTGTCAGATTTCACGGACAATCGCGACCGGCTGCTGAGCATCCTCGAAACGATGATTGTGGGAGAAGGCCAGGAATTTGCTGAAACGACGGATGACAGCAGCACGCCCGATACCGGAGCAGCGTTTGGACAGGACAACAGCGAATTCAACATCTTCAACACCGACCGTCAACTGGCTGCGCTACAGACGGCAGCGGAAATGCTGGCGCAACTGAGCGAGAAGAAAGTGTTGGTTTACTTCGCGAGTGGTTTGCGACTGAATGGCCTGGACAATCAGGCGCAGCTTCAAGCGACGATCGACGAAGCTGTCCGCGCCGGCGTCTCGTTCTGGCCTATCGACGCGCGAGGTCTGGTGGCTGAAGCTCCACTGGGCAATGCAACCCAGGGGTCGCAGGGCAATATCGGCATGTATTCCGGGGCTGCAGCTTTGGCCGTGGAGAACAACTTCCAACTCTCGCAGGACACCCTCTATGCCCTGGCCAAGGATACCGGCGGCAAAGCTCTCTTCGACTACAATAACCTGACCAAGGGAATTTCTCAGGCGGCTCAGGCGATTGGAAGCTATTACATTCTGGCGTACTACACCACCAATAAGGCTCGGGATGGCAAGTTCCGCCGGATCAAAATCGCCGTGAACTCGGAATTCTCCGCCAGTCTCAATTATCGGCAGGGCTACTATGCCGCCAAAGAATTCCGCAAATTCAACACCGCCGATAAGGAGCGACAGCTTGAAGAGGCCCTGATGCTGCCCGACCCCATCACGCAGCTTACGATCGCGATGGAAATCGACTATTTCCAGTTGGACCGGGCCGAGTACTTCGTGCCGATCGTTGTAAAGATTCCGGGGCGCGAACTGGCGCTGGCCAAGCGCCGGGGCGCTCAGCGGACACTTCTAGATTTCATTGGGGAAATCCAGGACAACTACGGCACAACTGTTTCCAATCTTCGGGACAGAGTCAACATCAAGCTGAGCGATTGGACCGCCAGCGAGCTGGCCAAGCGGCCGATTGAATACGACACCGGCTTTACGCTGCTGCCGGGGAAATACACCATCAAGTTTCTTGCCCGAGATGCAGAGACTGGCAGGATCGGAACCTATCAGACAGCGTTTGTCATCCCCGACCTGAACCTGGTGAAAAAGCGAATTCCGATCAGCGCCGTCGTGCTGAGCAGCCAGCGCGTGGACTTGAAGGAGGCGCTCTATAACGCGGAAAAGAAAAAGAGCGTGGACGAAGCGGTTAATCCGCTGGTTTCAGATGGGCAAAAGCTCATCCCGAGCGTCACCCGGGTGTTTAACAGAGATCAGAACATGTATGTTTACCTTCAGGCCTACGAGCAGGGGCTGCGGGCTTTTCAACCGCTCGTGGCATATCTCAGTTTTTACCGAGGTCAGACCAAGGAGTTTGAAACGCGGCCGATCGAAGTCGCCGACGGCAGGGACAATCGGTTGAGAACAGCTTCCCTGAACTTCGACGTAGCTCTCAATCATCTACCGCCGGGCGCGTATGAGTGCCAAGTTACCGTGCTGGATCCGGCCGGGCAGAAGGGAGCGTTTTGGCGCGCTCCGGTTGTACTCGTGCCTTGATCGATCCGCTCCTGGCTATGTCCGGCCTTGCGCACCAGGCTCTGCCATTCTACGCCCAGACCCCCAAAACCCAGGAAACCGCCGACCCTCAGCCTCAGAATAGCCGGTACGCTCAGCTCATTCATCGTTTGATCGGCGTCGCAAGCCTCGAGAGGCTCATCAGGCTAAGTCATTCCTGCCTGGATAAACCACACGTCACCGATGTAAATTCGTTCCCGGAATGAATACTCAGAGAACGGCAGCGCGAGCTATCTCGAGCACCAGGAAGTAGATCACTGGGCTTGTGGGGAGTGCGGGGCGGAGGCCAAGCCCTACGATCATCAGGCGGAGCGGGGCTGGCGCCACGTGGACACGTGCCAATAGCGGACGATTCTGCACGCTCGGCTGCCGATCGCGATCTGCCCATTCAACTGGACCTGGAGGAAGAGGTTCAGTCTCAGGAAAGGAAGCGCGCCGCCGAGCGCATCGCCGATCTGCAAAGCAGAGTTGGGTCCCAAGCTTCGGTTCGAATCGTCGTCGGCCCCATCAAGGAAGCCCTCCTTGAGGCTGCTCGAGGATTTGACGCCGAGGTGCTGATAATCGGCGGACGTCCGCGGTCGACCGTTAATGGCGGGTTGCGGGATTTGACCTATGCGATAGTACGGGACTCTCAATTTCCAGTGCTGAGCGTTTGACTGCAGCCACTGGCCGGCGACGTGGCAATTCATATTCTCGATGAATGCTTTGAGGTGAATCTGCAGATGTTCAGACCACTGGTAAGGACGGCGCCCTATTACTCCCGATTTTTGTGGGTAGCGTGCCTGACGCTTTTCCCATTCTTCGCAGGTGCTCAGGGACAGCAGACGGGTCATCTCACGATCCCGTATTCTACTGGTTCTTCACCTCCGACAAATGAAATCCTTGGATCTGATGGGGACGCAACGCAGCCCGTCACCAGCGTTCCGGTGACGCTGAAACAGGCGGTTCAGCGCGCATTGCGTCAGAACCCCCAGGTCTTGATCGCAAAGATTGCGCTCAGCCAAAGCGACCGGGCGAGAGCGGAAGCGCTGGCCGGATTGCTGCCCCAAGCCGATCTTGCGGCTAGGGAAGCCATCATTCGCTTCAACGTGCAGAGCATTATCGACCTTCCGGCCATCGGGCTGGGCCAGCGCCCGCTTCGCATCGGACCGTTTCAGTCAGAAACAGGCGGGGTGCTCTTTTCACAGCAATTGCTCAACCTTGGGCTGATTCGCCGTTATCAGATTGGCCGCCAGAAAGTCACGACCGCCAGATTTGATGAATCCCCCGCGCGCGAGCAGGTCACGACAGCCGTCGTGACGCAGTATCTTTCCGTGCTTGAAGCCATGGCCAACGAAACTGCTGTAGCAGCCCGAGTCGCCTTGGCACAAAGACTATTCGACCAAGCCGAGCGGCTCGAAAAGGACATTATATGCCCGGAGGTCGATTGGCAGGCGGCCATAGTAGCGGCGATGAACTGATCGTCGGAGCAACTGCCGGTCGAGATACTGCTGCGGAAGATTGGGCGACGAGTTTTGTCCGTCGGGTGGCAGTTATGTCGAGGTGTGATGGTGACGATCCATTTCCGCGGGCAGGACGGGCATCGAGAAGTGCGGCTGGAACGGCGAGACTAATTACGAGGTTGTGGCGCAGGCTTCGTGCTGATTGATGCCGGCGGTTCTTGCGGCGTTTTCGAGGCGAAGCCGTTGGGCTTTTGAGCAGCGAAACTTGGCGCTGTCCCTGCCTTCCAGCCGAATTTAGTATCTATATTACTTTTCAATAACTTCCCAGGTTTCTCAGCTTCGAGCCGCTTCTATTTTGCTCATTCTACATAACTTACAAAATCGACGCGGCATTTCTCAGGTTTGTTTTCACGTAGTGCTTCTTGCGATCCTTTACTTTCAAACACTTCTCAGGTTCGGGTACCCAAGAAAACAATCCATTAATTTTGTGACCCTTCGCTATCCATTCGCCCCTCTTCCGCCGCCTCCGCCGGGGTGTTCTGAGGCTCGGCGGCGGGCTCATCATCCTGCTCGCTGCGGCGTGAGTCAGTAGCCGATGGCTGTTTTCCAGGCTCGGGCGGCGCGAGGCCATAAATCTCGTGAATCCGCCTCACGACCTCCTGGTGCTGCTCCTTGCTGCTGGCGCCGGCGCGGCGCGCCACGCCCAGCTTGTGACGCAGCGCCAGGGCACGGGCATCCGGCGTGGCGGCAGGCTCCGCGGATGCGACTGAGGCGGGCAGCCCGGCCAGCGCCGCATCCCGATCAGCCTGCGACGTGGAATCCAGCCAACCGACGGGCGCCTCGTCCCAGACCGGCGCTTGGTCGCTGTCTTCCTTGCCGGTTTCAGCGGCGCGGCGGCGAGAGGCGGCCTGCAGCATCAGCAACAGCTTGATCTTCCGTTCGAGCTGGCGATGAACGGCGTTCTCCTGGCGCTGCAGTTGCAGGAACTCGCGGTCAGCGGCGGGCACCAAGCATTCCAGGCGCATGGCGCGGGAAATCTCCACGTGCTCGCGGTAGTAAAGCTGATGCTCGGCGGCCACATCGCGCATCTCCTCCAGCAGCATCAGACGCAGGCTGGCCACCAGCTCGCCGTCGTCCGGCCGCTCGGCAAGGGCGCGAAAAGCGTTGATGATGCCGGCGCCGCGGAAGGTGGGATTGGCGCCGTAGAGGGCGTTGAGCTCGGTCTGATCGGAGAAGTCGCCCGCCGCCACCCGGTCGCGCAACCGCTCGAGACACGTCATGGCTTCGGAGAACTTGGCGGGTGAATTCGGCGCGCGGCGCAGACCGGTTTCCAGCACCTCGGTCTGCAGGGCGTCGTAGCTGGCGTTCCTTTCAATCTCGCGCAGATGCTTTTCCCGGGCGATTTCCAGCTTCTGGTAGGTGCGCACCAGCTTCGCTTCCTGCGCCTGCTGGACGCGCTCGGACTTCAGCAGGAGCCGGGTGATTTCCTCGCACATCTTCAGCTCCAGCGGATTCCGGGGCGGATAGGAGCGCATCACGTCCCGCAGCATGGAGCGGTAGCGGCCGGGGTCCTCACCCAGATCGACCATGGCCTGCCACAGGGGACGAGTGGCAGATCGCGCCGTGGTGCCGTCCTTCAGGGCATTGAGCGAAACAATCTCCTTGCCAGCCGGCGTCTTTGGGCCTTTTGACTTGAGGCCGTTCGCACGGCTGGCGGCGCTCTGCGCAGGCGACGGCCGGCGCGGTTTCGATGTGGACATGATTCACCTCCGGTGCAGAAATCTCTAAAAGAATTTCGAGGGCCAGTAGCTATATAGTAAACCATGAGAGGGTGAGTTGTCAACTGAAAAAACCAGCGTGGTTTACGCGGCTGGAGGGGTTTTCGGTGCGGCCTCGGTGCGTTCCGCGGTGGAAGCATTCGCCGTTGAGGCCACAGAGAGCGCAGAGATGAGCGGGCGGTCAGGCGGTGTCGAAAACGCACGCATCGGGCTACGTCATTCCCGCGGAGGCGGTATAGGTTGCCATGCGTAGATTGTACAACCCCTGCGGGGTTGGTCTGGCGATTGGGCTTATTTCCGTAGGTTACACCTACGGCTGCGCACCGCTGGGCCCCTGACGGGGCCAGGGTACCGCTACCCACGGCTCGGCCCCTCACGGGGCCGGCGTGTGGATTGCCCGGAGGGCAACGCCATGAGTAGCCGTAGGCGCAGCCTACGGAAACCGGAAGCCCCAAATCAAACACCGACCCCGTAGGGGTCGTACAAACCGTCAAGGCAGGAAGCGCTCGTCAAGTTCGATTCCGGCGCTTGTCAGCAGTTTTCGATATTCCTCTTCGAATGTCGTCCTGCGATGGTGCTCCTCTTGCCCCTTGATGTACTCGATGAGGGCGTCCAGATCGCGCCGCGAACAGGTAAAGGCTGCGTACCCTTCCTGCCAGTGCGAAAAGCCTTTGTAAACGCCGTTCTGCTTGATCCACTGCGCCGAGCCGGTCTTGATATCCTTCACGAAATCGGCCAGGCTCACGGTGGGATGGAGGCTGCTGAGGATGTGCAAGTGATCCTCGACGCCATTGATGCGGTAAAGGTGGCCCTGGCGGTTCCGGATGATTCCCGACACGTAGCGAAAGAGATCAGAGCGACGGTCCGCGTGGAGAACCGGAGCGCGGTCTTTGGTGGCAAAGACGATGTGATAGACGATGGCAGTATAGGTTGCCATGCGCAGATTGTACAACCCCTGCGGGGTTGGTGTGGCGCTTGGGCTTATTTCCGTAGGTTACACCTACGGCTACTCATCGCTGGGCCCCTGACGGGGCCGGAGTATTGTTTGCCCGAAGGGCAACGCAATGAAGAGCCGTAGGTGCAACCTATCGCTGTCCTTGCCCGCAGGGCAACGCCATGAATAGCTGCGGGTGGCAACGACATTGCCCTTCATGTCGCGGGTGGCGACGACATTGCCCTTCATGTCGTTGCCACCGCCGGGCGGCCGCGAGTCGAGCATCAAGGCATTCGGTCCATCGCCAACACCGAGGCGTCTTGCCGATAGTAAAACCGCCAACTGG
>JBOGKI010000022.1:0-17904 GCA_050745605.1 Terriglobia bacterium
AAGAATTAGGGAAGTATTTTAGAATGAACCGCTTAGTAAGAAAGATGGATACCCCTCCCACTACCGTGATTCCAATCAGAAAGAGGATCAGGACGATATTACCAAGGATGAGGTTTAGCAATTGCACGACGATGGATGTTTTCCCCGGATATCGCTGATTCCAACTGACCGTCTCCGCGACTCTGAATTGGCTTAGGAGGCGCTCCGCGCTGGTTTTTGACGGGCTGTCGAGCACCAGAAAAACGTAGGAGCTTTGCCTTTCGCCGTAAATGGAATTCGCGCCTTGGTCCCGATTGATCTCCAGGGAACTTTGCATCGACTCAAACCGCGCCCGCGCTATCTGTGGCGTCGGATAGTTAATCTCCAGTAGTTTCAACTTTTCCTTGCCGCTTGCGTATTCGCCCAGTTGCGCTTCAGCGCCTTCCGCGAAGCCGATCAGGTCAGAAGGGAAGTTGGGCAAGAGCTTGTGGGCGGTTTCGAGTCCGAGGAAATACTTCTCGCTGTCGCGAATGAGTCCCTGGGTGGGCAGAGATGAGGGCAGGCTTTCCAAACTATCCGAGGTCGGCGCGGCCCCCCCGATTTGCAGGAGGAGAGCCCGGAAGTCATTTTCGGAAAGGCCCGCATTGGTAGGGCGGGCGATCCGGATAAAGTATTCTCCTCGAGCCATCAGGGCTTGCTTGGAGCCTGCCAGCGTCACCTTCATCCCCTTAACCGGAGCCATCTCCGCCGTTTGATAATAGGTGAGAAGGCCGTAGGCGCAAGATGGATCGGCAGCTTTCTCAACAATGGCCTCCGCGGTGAAGGTCTCAAAGCGGTACTTGCGGTCCACCACGTCCCTCGCACCATACTCCTGATCAATCGTGGGATCGACACCCCAGCCTTGAATCTGTTGCAGGCTGCTCTTTCGAGAAGAGACCAACTCCCATTTGGCCGAAGGGATCAAGGAGATGACTTGACCGTCCCGGCTGCTGGCTCGCGCGGCCGTAACCCACACCAGGATAAGAATCGATGCCTGGAGGATGAGTTTGGGGCGGCTCATTCTGTGCTTAGCATATCAGAAACCAGGCGGGTTGGGGCGATGCGCCTGGACGTCCGTCCTGCCGGCCACTTTGACGGCGCCGAGCTGGCTCACATACTGGGCAACGCCCGCATAAAGAGCCTCCGCAATTTTCTCCCGGTATGCCGGCTTGCGCAACAGGCGCTCATCGTGGGGATTGGAGAGGAAGGAGATTTCCGCGAGGATGGAAGGCATGTTGGCGCCAATCAGGACCACAAAAGGAGCCTTCTTCACTCCACGGTTGGGCTCGCTGATACCCTCGCGAGCCAAGCGCCGGACCATGCTGCTGTCCACAATATTGGCGAATTGGCGGGATTCGTCGATCTTTTCCGACAGAGCAATCTTCTGAATCAGCCTGGAGAGTTGGTGGACCGATTCCTGGGATGTGGCGTTTTCGCGGGCCGCCAGAGCCAGAGCGCCGGGGTCCGAAGTGAAATTGAGGTAGTAGGCTTCAATCCCCCGGGCGCTGGGATCGTGGCTGGCATTGACATGGATGGAAATAAACAGGTCGGCGGCTTTCTCATTGGCGATAGCGGTGCGCTCTTCGAGAGGGATAAAGGTATCGTCGTCGCGCGTCATGATGACTTCACCGCCGAGCCGCCTTTCGATCAGCCGGCGAAGCCGCAGCGCCACATCCAGCACCACATCCTTCTCCCGCAAGCCCGTCGGGCCAATGGTGCCGGTGTCATGTCCGCCGTGGCCGGGATCAATGACGATCCTGCCGATCTTCAGCCCGAGTGCGCGAGTGAGGGTGGGCGATCCAACGGCAAGCGCCGGTGCTGGCGGGGGAGCGGCTTCCACGGTACTCGCGCCGGAAGCCTGGAGCTGGCGAATGCGCTCTCTCTCCCCGGGAAATTCCGAGTTGTCGCCGCCGTTTCCCGTCTGGCTCTGGGTGTCCTCGCCAGCTTGGTTCGGGATCGACGGCTTCGCTCCGTGCTGCACAGGTCGCGGAGAAGGAGTGCTTTCTTTCGTTTCGGCATCGGTTGCCGCGGTATCGTCTTGAGCACGACCGGACCTGGTGGCTCCCGCTACGTCGCCCGAGCTCATCGCACTCGTCCGCGCCACTAAACCGCTGCGGTTGCTTCTCCCGGCCGGGCTTGGCGTTCCGCCTGATCCGGATGGGGCGGTGGAGGCCGATCGGATTGGAACTCCGTGAATATCGACGATCATGCGGAATGGATGGGGCAGGGAAAAGACGGAGTAATCCACAATCTTCTGGACGTCCAGAACCACGCGGGTCACAGTAGGCTGGAATTGGGCCACGCGGACTCGCTCCAGGTAGCCACTTCCCACCGAGAACGTCCTCTGACCGAGTTCGGAGCTCAATGCAGTGTGATCCAGGTCGAAAACTAAGCGGTCCGGATTTACCAGGCGGCTGGCGTTGAACTTCACGAGCGCTCCGGTCGAGATCACAACTCGGGTGTAATTCGGTCCCACCCAACTGCGAATACCCGTGATCTCGACCAGTCCGTTGGAGTTCACCTCGCGGGCTGGAGAAGCCGTTTCATCCGCCGGACCGGCCGGTGCCTGCGGTGGCGGGAACGAAGGCGCGGCGTCATCAACGCTGCTGGCCCGCTTGACAGCGGTGCGATGATGCGCCAGGCGCGCATTGATCCTTTCGATTTCGCGCTCCGCCAGCTTGGCTTCCGGCGAGCGCGGATAAATCGTCAAATACTGCTTAAAGGCGGTTCGCGCCTCCTCCGGATTTTCCAAATCGCTGAGATAAATCTTGCCGATGGCAAACTGCGCTTCCCGCGCCGCCGAGCCTCCCGGGTACTGCTGAATCAGAAATTGATAGGCGTTGATGGCTCTGGAATAGAACTGATCATCGGCATAGGTCTGGCCCATCTCTTCGTAAGTATGAGCGGCAGCGGCGAGGGCGGCCGGAGCCTTGACGTAGCTTGGATCAATCTTATAAACCTGCTCGAAACTCAACACCACGCGCTGATAATCCTCACCCGTGCGGCGCAAGGGCGGCGTGACCTTCAGTCTCTGGTAGAGCCGAGTGGCTTTGACATAAGCGGTCTGAGCCCGCAGCCGCTTGGAGGCGCTGGGATGCCTGTGGATGGCAGCCGGGGCGAGCTGGGCGACCGTGCACGCCACCACCGCCAGCAGGGCCAGCCGCAGCAGACAGCGGGCGCCGGATCTTGGAGATGGATCGTTCATGGTCTCGATGCTGTATGTCACTGTGGGCTGTTCTCCGCCAACTGCACATTTTGCGGCAGATCATCATCGCCCGTCGCAAAATGAACAACGCCGCTGGAATCCACAAAGCGGTAGATGGCCGGGGGCTGAGCTTGCCGAGCGGTTTGCGCAGCCGAGTTTGAAGCGCCTCGCGCGTGGTAAAGCGCCGTCACTTTCCGGACATAATTCTGCGTCTCAGGAATCGAAGGAATTCCGCCGTTCCGGATCACACGGTGTTCGCCCGCGTCGTAAGCGGCAAGCGTCAGAGGAAGGTTTCCCTTGAAAAGGTCAAGAAGATAGCGCAAATAAGTGACGCCGCCATGAATGTTCTGGCTGGGATCGAACGGGTTGTCAACTCCAAAGCGCCGGGCGGTGGCGGGGATCAACTGCATCAATCCCTGCGCGCCCTTGGGCGATATGGCCTCGGGGTTGCCGCCGGATTCAACCTTGATGATGGCTCGAACCAGCTCGGGATCAACGTCGGCGCGCCCGGCTTCCTGACGGATGACCTGACGGAATCTCTGGGGCCGCTCGGCGCTGGCGGCAGCCGTGGCGCTTGGCGCGGCGGTTCCCAGGGAGGAGAGAAATCCCGGCTGATCTCCGGAAGCATTGGCGTTGACGAACAGCCGATGCCCCTGAGCGTCTTCGATTAATGCAATTTGGCTCTGGGATCTTGCACGGGGAGAAAAGATCAGGAACAGGGAAACCGCCATCCCTGGAGCGAGAAGCTGGAAGTGCAATTTAGAGAACCCGCGCATTGAGCCTCAGCGCATCGCCACAACCAAACCTGGTTGAATGACCCCCTCTTGTATTCCGTTCCTGATTCCGGCGGAATCAGCCAGTCGATTACATTGGCAGATGCTGGCGCAATCGCATCTCTATATCTTATACCACTACTGGCTAGGATCGGCAATCGAAAAGCGCAACTTGCGCCGGTTCTTTTTAGGGTAGGGCAAGTCCTAGCCCTACCTCCGGGGTCGTAGGGGGACGGCTTGCCGCCCCTCATTGCGCCGGGGGTACCTCGTGATCAGAAATAGACAGAACGGCTTTGCCTGACGTACGATTCGTAAACAAGCTATGGAAGACTTGCCGTCCATCACGCCGGAAGATGTGGGGCGCTACCGCCGACTCCGTGCGCTGGGTCAGAAATTGTCTGGAGCCTTGTCCCACACGATTCCCAAGGTGGCCCTGTCTGAGATCGGAAAAGCCCTGGGCATCGAGCGGGATGGCGTCCTCTGCTTCGACACAATGGACGTGCCAGCCGTCCTGTTTGACGCCTGCCTGTTCGACTGGCTTGAAAATGGCAGAAATCTGGTTGAGAAATACATCGAAGCGCACCCTACAGCTTCCGGGACCGATGAACACGCCCTTCTTGAGGCCTATGGCCACGCCCGGTTTCGCATTATCTTGCCCGAAAACGTGGTGGTGGGCGCCGGAGCTTATTGCCTGGATACCCTGTCCGACGAACGATTCTTCCTCATGGACATCGGTCTCAGCCAAAGTCTGCCGAGCGTGGGCGCCGGATTGTTCGCCACCCGGACCGTTCCGCTGGGCCGGTATTGGATGACGACTGGAGCTGCGCTCCCCATCTTTGAGACAAAAACCGGTGGGGTGATCCTGCGCAAGATTGAGCACGAGAAATTGCTGCGAGATAAGACGACGGCCGGGGAACACAAGCTGGCTCTTGGCGTCATCCGCGTGTGCCTGGATTCCGGGGCTGCAGACCATATCCGGTATGGAGAATCGGCCGAAGATGAGAATGCAGAGTTGGGAACTCCCGCCTTCACGCCACCGGCATCCGTGCGCCGAAATGTTGCCGGCCGCAATGACCCGTGCCCGTGCGGGAGCGGCAAGAAATACAAGCGCTGCTGCTGGGGCAAATGATTGGTCGTCCCTTGCCGGGCGTGGGTTTTGCCCGCCCATTGCCGCGCCCGGTTCTTGCTTTTCGAGTGCCGGGCTGAAGCCCGCCGCTACGTTTCCTCGCGATGTCAGGCGCAGTGTCCAAGGAATAAGTGGACAATTGCCGCTCCCGTAGCGCCCGGCATCCCTTCGCTTCGCTCAGGGCAGGCTTTGTCAGCGGATGCCGCCGGGACGGCGGCGCTACGGCTGCGCACCATGAAGCACAACCCATGATTCGACTTAAGCCATTTGCCGTCATCATCTTATGGGATGCCTGTTGAGTCAAGTTTTGATCTTTTTTTTCTTGAATACTGGTAACTAGCTGATAATAAATAAGTTGAACGATTATATTGGGTTTCATAATTTGGCATTTAGATTGCCTGCAACACCAACCATCGCCCCGGTACGCTTGTAAGATATTGACCTTGAATAAGTTGCTTGTATTTTCCCTCTAAATCGATGCAACTCATTGATATTAAATAAGTTGCTGAGTTTTTCAGTGGGTTTGTTTTGGGTTTGAATGGGTTTGTTCCAGTTATTATCATTTATTATCAATGATATATGGGTTTTCTTAAACAATCCTTTTTGGAATTCGTCATTTCCACCCGCTCGGCAGCCCAGATCCCGACGTTGCCGAGGATCTCTGGGCCCTGTCCTTGCGAAGAGCCGCAGGAGCTCTGATAAGCAAAGATCTGTGCCGCGTCTTGTACGGCCAAAGACCCTAAGAAATGATCGATCCTTTGTTTTCATAGACATTCAAGCTTCGTTCCCTCAAATTACATAGCGTTGAGGGAGCTTTGGCTTGGCGAAGGCTTCCATAGGCTCGCTCCAACGCCGTATCCGGGCAACTTCATTCTAAGCCTCCGACGGAGGCCAAGTGTGGAAAAAGAGCTTTGTATGCAAGAAATACGGTGCATTCAAAATCGACGGGCTGAGAGGGGTGGCTCTACGAAACCGACAGGCTGCCCCCCTTTTTTAGGCCGGCTGGGCGCGAACGATGGCGGCAGCGAAGAATCCATCCAAGCGATTCGGGCCATCCGGCGCGGGCCGGGTACGGAAATATCCCGGCTCTTCAAAGAAGGAAGCGAGATGAGGGAATTCTGCCGTAAGTTCGGGCGCAGTCAAGAGACGGAATTCCGGCGAAGTGCTGCAAACCTCCTCAATCACCTGTTCGTTTTCTTCGGGTTCGAGCGAGCAGGTGGCATAGACAAGCCGCCCGCCCCGAGCCAGCACCGCTAGAGCATGACGCAAAATTTCCGTCTGAATTCCATGCAGCCTTTCCAGGTCTTCCGGTTTCAATCGGAACTTGATTTCCGGGTGGCGGGCCAGCGTTCCGGTTCCGGTGCAGGGCGCATCCACCAGTACCACATCGAACGGGCCGCTGGGCGGCGTTTCGCGAGTCGCGTCGAGCTGGCGGACTTCAAGATGCACATCCGGCGGAATATGCTTCACCGCGAGGCGCTTCAGCGTCTTGAGCCGGGCGGCGCTAACATCGCAAGCGACAAGCAATCCATGACCCAGAGCTTCCGCCATCTGAATCGTCTTCATTCCCGGAGCGGCGCAAAGGTCAAGCAGTCTCGATCCGGGGCACGGTTTGAGAAGCTCCGCCACGAGCTGCGAAGCTTCGTCTTGAATCACCACCTGCCCTTGCTGCCACGCACCCGACTTCTTGACATTTCCGGATTCAACAATCAGCGCGCGCGATGCAAATTGGCCGCGGCGGGTTCGCACGCCGCCGTCGTAGAGCTCTTGCTGGACAGTCTCAAGGCTTGCAGTGGCGCCGCCAAGGCGAAGGCCCGTGGGTGGGCGGGAGGCGCTGGCCGCTGCGATGGTCCGGGCCGACTCTTCGCCGAAATTCTTCACCCAGCGCGCAAATAGCCAAGAGGGCAGATTGACTTCGTCGGGCGAGGCCCCGCGATAGGAACCCGCCAATTTCCTGAGCACCGCGTTCACCAGCCCGGCCGCCGATTTTTTCCGCGCCCGCTTCACCAATTCCACAGATTCGTTGACGGCTGCAGAGTGGGGAATGCGCTCCAGGAAGAGCATCTGGTAGAGTCCGAGGCGCAAGGCGATAGCCACTTCAGGGTCGAGGGATGCGATGCTCCGCGCGGACAGCCGCTCAATTTCCCGGTCTAATTCCTCCTGGTGGCGGAGGACTCCCATCACCAGCTCGGTGCCCAGGGCGCGGTCGGCCTCCGGCAAAGCCGAGAATTCCGGAGATTGCATGAGCGCGACGGCGAATCCCTTTCCGGAGGCGACCTGGCGAAGGATGGTGAAGGCGGCATGGCGGGCAGGCGAGACAGGCATGGTGTATAAAGCCTTGTGACGCGTCGGGTGGCGCCGACATCGTTTTTCATGTCGGCGACCCGTGAGCGGGCAGCGCAACCGGTGTTTCGGCGCATACATGCAAGGCAATGTATGCGCCACCCCGTGGGAGTGAAGTCCTGGGGCACGCTGCCGGCGCTACTTGAGCAGGCGGCTGGCTTCCTTGGCAAAGTACGTGAGGATGATGTCAGCACCGGCGCGGCGAATCGCCGTCAGACTCTCCAGCACGATCCGCTCGCGGTCAATCCAGCCCATTTGCGCGGCGGCGGCAATCATGGAAAACTCGCCGCTGACCTGATAGGCGGCGAGCGGAACGTTGAACTCGCGGCGCGCCAGCGCCAGCACATCGAGATAAGGCATCGCCGGCTTCACCATGATGATGTCCGCGCCCTCTTCAATATCGAGCGCAATTTCCCGCAGCGCTTCACGCTGGTTCGCAGGGTCCATCTGATAAGTTTTGCGGTCGCCAAACTTAGGGGCGGAATCGGCGGCGTCGCGGAAGGGTCCATAATAAGCGGAAGCGTACTTGGCGGAGTAAGCGAGGATGAGAACATGGGTAAAACGGTGCGCATCCAGTTCCTGCCGAATGCGGCCCACGCGGCCATCCATCATATCCGAAGGCGCCACCAGATCGGCGCCGGCCTGAGCCTGGCTGAGCGCGGTGCGGGCCAGCAGCTCCAGCGTCCGGTCATTGTCCACATCGCCGTTCACGACCACTCCACAGTGCCCGTGGCTGGTGTACTCGTCCAGGCAGGTATCGCAGATCACCAGCAATCCCGGCACCGCCTCCTTCACGGCGCGCACGGCGCGCTGCACGATACCTTCCGGAGCATAAGCTTCGGAGCCTGCCTCGTCTTTGCTTTCGGGAATGCCGAACAAAATGACGCCGGGAATGCCCAGATCACGAATGGATTTGCATTCCTCCACCAGCAGGTCCACGGACCATCGGTAGTTGCCGGGCATGGAACGGATTTCATTCTTCACGCCGCTTCCGGGGCAGACGAACAGCGGATAGACAAACGACTTCACGCTGAGGGCCGTTTCCCGGCAGAGGGTGCGAAGCGCCTCGCTGCTACGCAAACGGCGCGGACGATGAGTGGGGAAAGCCATGGCTTAACTTGAACCTTTCGCGGTGAAGTGTCCGGCAATTGGATGGACCGGGGTGCGCCGCCCTCCCGGCGGCATCTGCCGGCAAGATGCCGGCGCTACGGCAGTGCCAATTGTCCACTTATTTCTTGGACACTAGTGTCCTGTCCCACCTAATTCTTGACAGTGATCTTGAGGCGCTTCTGTAGCGGCGGTCTGTGACCGCCGATCTTTTTCAACGAGTTCGGCGCTCCCTTCCTGCGTCAGGGCAGGCTCCGAGCGCCGCTACAGCGCGGGTTTGATGGTAAAAAGTTCGGAAGTGTGTACTTTACGCAAAGATCCATGTGGTGCCCCCAGGCCGCTGCAGGAGGGATTATTTCGGCGTCAGTCCGGCCAAAGGGCCGCAACCAACTCGCTGACTTCGCCAACTTGCCAGCATCGGTGCGCCTTGCTAAACTGTGCGGTCATGCCCACGCCCGCGTTCGAGGATGCCTTCGAGAAAGTCAGCAAACTTGCCGCGAGGTTTCAAGCCAACGAAGCCCGCTATCTGTCCCCCGACTACCAAGAGGCCGAAGCGCGCAAGGACTTCATCGACAAGCTCTTCATCGCGTTGGGCTGGGACGTGAACCACGACGTACAAACCAATCCGTACGAGCAGGAAGTGAAGGTTGAGCCGACTGTCCAAGCGGGCGGCCAGCGCAGGGCCGACTACGCCTTCCACCTTGCCCCGAACTACCGCGACGTCCGTTTTTTCGTCGAAGCCAAGAAACCGTACGGCGACATCGCATCCGCCGAAAACTACTTCCAGACCATCCGCTATGGCTGGAACAGCGAGACGCCTTTGGCAGTGCTCACGGATTTTAGGGAATTTCACGTTCTCGATTGCCGTTACAAACCCGATCTGGACACGGCAATGCACCGTAACGTCGCCAAATATCACTACAGCGAATACAGCAATCGGGAGAAATTCGCCGAAATCTACTGGTTATTCTCCCACGAGGCTGTCGCCGACCATTCATTGGAGAAACGCGCCGCTGAACTGCCCAAGCCGCGCGGTAAGGCTGTCCAACACGGTTTGTTTCCGGGCGGGTATCAGAGCATTGACGAATCTTTTCTCAAGGAATTCGATGAACACCGCGCCACCCTTGCCCGCGCCTTCAAGATCAGCAAACCCGGCCTCGACAGCGAGGCACTTACCGAATTGACCCAGCGTACCCTTGACCGCCTCGTTTTTCTTCGCTTTCTTGAAGACAAAGCCATCGAGCCCCAGCGGATCGTGGACAGATTCGGCGAGAGAGGCACAGCGTGGGAGGACTTTATCGCCGCCAGCCGCCGTCTCGACGGCATCTACAACGGCATCGTATTCAAGCACCACGGCATCCTCGATAGCGACAAATTCCATGTAGATGACACCGCTTTTGCCGACATCTGCAAGAATCTCGCGCACATCAACTCGCCCTATGACTTCAATTACATCCCCATCCACATCCTCGGCTCGATTTATGAACGCTTCCTCGGCAACGTCATCGTCGCTACCGACAAACGCGTTCGCGTCGAGCCCAAACCGGAGGTTCGGAAGGCGGGCGGCGTCTATTACACGCCCGAATACATCGTCCGCTACATCGTTGAGAACGCCGTGGGCAAACTCATCGCAGCCAGAACGCCCGACCAAATCGCGCAGATGCGCTTTGCTGATATCGCGTGCGGCAGCGGCTCCTTCCTGCTAGGCGTCTTCGACCTGCTACTGACTTATCACGGCCAGTATTACAACGACAACCCTAGGAAGGCCCGCGAAGGGGACTGCATCAACCGCGACGGCAAACTCTACCTTTCGCTACGCAAGAAGCGCGAAATCCTGCTTAACAACATTTATGGAGTGGACATTGACGCCCAGGCCGTCGAAGTCTGCCAACTCTCCCTCTACTTGAAACTCCTCCAGGAAGAGACGGAAGCCAGCACCCAACAATATCTGCTGGACTTCGTGCATGTTGCGCGGATGAAAAAACTCCTACCCGATCTCAGCAAGAACATTGTCTGCGGCAACTCGCTGATCGGCCGTGACATTAATGGCGACCTCTTCGGAGAAGAACGTAAACTCAACCCCATGGACTTCGAAGACGCCTTCCCGGAAGTGGCGAAGTGCGGATTTGACGTTGTCGTCGGAAATCCGCCTTGGGGGGCGGGGTTCAACCAACTGGAGAAGAATTATCTACGTGACAATTACGCGCCAGTCCATGTGCGAACCCCGGAGTCTTTCAACTATTTTGTGTATCGCATGTGGCAGTACACGAAGGAACGAGGAGTCGTTGGTACAATCATACCTAGCAGCTTCTTGAATCAGTATGAGTTTTGGAAAACCAGAAAACTGCTCGTGAACTCGGCTCGCGTTTGCCGTGTCTGTAATCTTGGCGACGGAGTATTTCAAAGAGTCACTGCACCCACTTGTATTCTAATCTTTTCAGGTAAGGAGCGACGAGAGCGCGCGGTATATCTTGACCTCCGACTAACTGAACGCGACGAGTTGCCCACTGCTCTGCCCCAAGAGTGCGGCGGACAGGAGGCGTCAGAGATTGGCCGAGACTCTGAATCGTTCATTCTGCAACTGCGCGCTGGTGTTGAAGTAATCAAGAAGTGCAGTCGCTGGCCGAAATTGGAAGAAGTCGCAGAGGATGTGGCAACTGGGATTAGTTCAGGTTTGGATACTGCCTACGTTTATGGCCGCGAGGCAGCGAAAAAATTAAAATTAGAGAATGAACTGCTCCGAAAACTTGTTATTGGCGGGGAAATACACCGTTACTTGATGAGTCCCACCTCTGGGAAACAAATCATCTATGTCACCCCTGAGACGAAAATAGAGTCGTTTCCGCACTCTCGTGCAGCTCTTCTGCCGTATAAAGATCAACTCAAGAAGAGGCGCGAGGCGGCAAATGGGAAAATTCCTTGGTATTCGCTAAACTGGCCGAGGCGTAAAAAGCTCTTCGACAAACCGAAGGTCCTAATTCGCCAGACTTCGGAACGCATCCTTGCGGCGTATGACGCGGACCAGTGGTATTGTTTGAAAAGCGCGATAATCGTTCAACTCAAAGATGAAACTCGCGGTTCATACAAATACTTTTTGGCGCTGCTCAATTCGCGACTCATTGATTTTCTATATGATGACCTGGTCGGTGAGCAGGCTCGCGTGTTCCCTGAAGTAAAGCCAGTTCAATTGCTCAAGCTTCCAGTTCACACGATTAATTTCTCCGACGCCGCCGACAAAGCGCGGCACGACGAGATAGTACAGAAGGTGGACGCGATGCTGGAGGCAAAGGGGCAGTTGGCAAAGGCGAAGACGGACAGGGACAAGACTTACTATGAAAACAAGTGCGGCGCCCTCGACCGCCAAATCGATAGCCTCGTCTATGACCGGTACGGGCTAACGGAGGAAGAGGTCCAAATTGTTGAACAACAGAGATCAACATGATTCACTCGCCACGCAAGCGGATATGCCAGGGCGCCTATCGCAAGAAAGCTTCAGAACAACATCCCCAGCTCGAAAAAGAGCCTCACCGAAACCTTACGCACACCGAAAGTGATTTCGGCCAAGCAAGGCTTGGATTGTGTAGCGAAATGACTGAACGGCGGGTTGATCCATAAAGATATTTAGGCTCAATTGGTTGCGTAAAGTACATACTTCCCAAAAAGTTAAGTGTGACATGACACTAGCCGTGCCTCCAGCGCCGCTCCGCCACCCGCAGAATTTCCTTGATTTTTCGGTGTTAACAGGCGTACTATGGAGCTTCAAGTTGAGCAGCCAACCCGTTCCGTCCGGCCGCAACTCCCCCTCGCACGGCCCTGGAAGTTAAGAATGGAAAACCATGCCATGGTGCATTCTTTCGCTCGTCCCAGCCGCTTGGTGCAGACCTTCGCTGATGCGAAAATCTGGTGCTTGTCCGATACGCCGGTGAAGGGCCGCAATGCCTCTGAAAGGCGAAGCTCTGCCCTACAAAGCGAGTGGAAATCGCAAATCCCAAAAGGATTGTTTAAGCAAACCCATAAGTCATTGAAAACATTGTTAAATTATTGGAAAAATCAATCCAAACCCAAGAAGCAAACCCACCGGTATGTCAACAAAGCTTTTATTATGAGTAACTTGTGGATATTTTTGGAGCGAATCCAGGCAAGTAACGAAAGACAAAAGGGCTAGATCAAAAATTGGCTTTGCTTCCGATTTTTGGGGCCATCAAAATGCCAAAACTCAGCGCTCTTGAGAAAGGACCGGGCATGTTAACAGGAGGAAGCTGCCTTTGTTGATGAAAATAAGCGGTTTGTGGCGTGTCACCCGGACTTTGTGCCTTTCGAAGGCTGCGGACGGCTTACCGGCGTTTCGCGCCGGGCGATCACCGAAGGGGTCAAGGAATCGCGGTCTCCGCCGGTCCGAGTCCGGGGCGGGCACGATTCGCGCGTGCGCCGGATTGAACGGACGGCCCCCTTGGCGGAACCCAGCCATTGCGAAATTCCCAATAAAAATGCGGGTAGGAACGATGTTGAATAACGCCACGCAGGGCTTTTATGCGAACAAAGCCACGCAAGTCGTTGAAAACACGATGCCATGTTTTTAGCCCGAAGAACAAACCCATTGTGAAATGGGCAAAAACCCAGTAAAAATGCGGGTATGGGCACGACGCAAGCAAAAAAAGAATTCTTTTTCTAAAGATTTCCACAGGCTGAAGGTCTGCAACCCAATGAAAACAGGACAAAATAAAAAATCAAGAGCAACATAAAGCCACGAACAAAGCCACCGAGTTAAGCTAAGCCATTGATTCTGATGGAGATAGTAAACTTTTCAGGAGAACAATCCTAACCAATAGAAAACAAATGAGATCCACTATGACTGTTGGCTTTGCGCGGAAGCAAAGCCAAAAATCGCCATTTTTGTCCCGTCGTCCTGGCAGCTTCGTGCCACCACAAAATGGCGCAACATAACCCCCTGCTAAATGGCGGCATGAAGCCGCATCCACTCCATGCCTTCTGAGGCGTTACGAACAGGACGATAAACGAATGGCGGCGGCGAACACAGTCGGTTAAACTATGGTGACCACAATCCTATGGCGAGCTTCTTCCTCATCAACTTCGGATGCCGCGTTAGCCAGGCGGATGGCGCCGGGCTGAAGAACCAGCTTCGCGGCGCGGGCCTCATTGAGGCGCAGGACACCGCTGCGTGCGACCTGGCCATTCTCAACACCTGCACGGTCACGCAGACGGCGGATGCCGAAGTCCGGCAGATCATTCGCCGCATTCATCGCGCCAATCCTCAATGCCGCATCATGGTCACCGGCTGTTACGCGCAGCGAGCGCCGGAGGAAATTGCCGGGCTGGAAGGTGTCTCCTGGGTTGTGGGGAATTCGCACAAGCATCAGATTCCGGCCATGCTGGCGGGCGCAAATCAAGTTTCAAGAGCGGACAGCGCCACGGCGGCGATTTTGGCGGATGAGATTCAACCGGAGTTCCATTTTGTACCGGCCTTCGCGGATGATCGCACTCGTCCCACCGTGAAGATCCAGGACGGTTGCAACGCTCGCTGCGCTTTCTGCGTGATCCCATCCGTCCGAGGGCCGGGCCGCAGCCTTGCGCCCTCGAATGTGATCGAAGAAATTCGCAGGCTGGAGCAGCAGGGGTTTAAAGAAATCGTTCTTTCCGGAATCAACCTGGGGAGTTACGGGAAAGACCTCGGCCGCTCCATCAATTTCCTTGGAATTCTGGAGCGCATCCTGGCAGAAACTCAAATGCCGAGAATGCGCATCAGTTCTATCGAGCCGATGGACATTTCCCCGGAACTCATTCGCCTCGCGGCGCGCGAGCCGCGCTTGGCGCGCCACTTTCACGTGCCCTTGCAAAGCGGATGCGACGGCATTCTGCGGCTCATGAACCGGCGTTACTGGGCCGCACATTATGCGGAAAGGATTCGGGCCATCCACCAGTCGATTCCCAACGCCGCCATCGGCGCTGACGTGATGGTGGGTTTCCCCGGTGAGACGGCGGCCGACCACGCGGAGAGCGTGCGATTCATCGAATCGCTGCCCTTGACCTATCTCCACGTTTTTCCCTATTCGGCGCGTCCCTCGACCGCCGCCGCGTCGCGGCCGTGCCAGGTGGAAAGGGCCACAGCGCGGGAGCGAGCGGGTGAGCTTCGAGCCTTGTCGGCAAAACGCCAGCGCGCCTTCATGGAACGGCAGGTCGGCGAAGTTCTGAGCGCCATCACTCTGCAGGAAACTGCCGCCGGTGAGTGTTTGGCCTTGAGCACGAACTTTCTGAAGATTTCGATCCCCGCTGAGAATTTTCGGCCGAATCATCTGGTGAACCTGCGCGTTCTGCGTGTCGACGCGGGCGGTCTTCACGGAGAGGTCCAGGAAGCAGTAGGCGAAACGCAGCGGTGGGCACGGCATGGTTTGTGTGCCGCGGGCTTTTCGGTCGTCCCCGCAGGCGCCGCGATGCGAGTTGAAACGCTGCGCGGCTTCGGTGTAGACAAGGGCAGGCCTAATCGAACAGAATATCGGTAGCGCCGCCCGGAGCCTGGCGCGCGGAAAAGCGGCGAGCGGCGAAATAATGGAAGACCCAACACCGCCGATCCCCGCTTTGCAGCGGGGTAGATGCCGACCGGCGCTACAGTTGGAACGGACAACAGCTTAGATATGTCCCACGCCTTAACCCAGGAGAACGTTCCGGCGGCTGAGTATGTGCGCTGGGAGTTCAAGATACTTTCTCATCTCGCCCATGGCTGGGATATGAACTCCGCCGTGCCCCTGGGCCCTTCCGAGGAGCGGATGGCGGTACGTGAACCGGCGCAAGCAGTTCCCGACAGCCTGGCGGAGAGACTCGGCCCGCTGCGCGTGCTGCTGGTGCCCTACATCGCCTGCCTGGAAAGTGGAGACGTCGTGTGCTTTTCAAAGCCGCGAGGGGAAGCCCATACCGTGGCCTGGATTGAAGCCGAATCTCGAACCAACATTCTCCTGGCCTGCCGGGAACTGGATGCCCACGACACCGGATTTGAATTCCTGGCCAGCATCGCGGAGCTGGTGCGGCCGCGCCTGACGGCCGTGGAAGTTGATCAATATGCCGATCTGGTGCGCGAGGAGCTTGAGCAGGGGGTTCACGGCGAGATGGACAAAGAGACGCTGGCGGCAAAGCAGTCGCTGGCAGGCTCCCGCGCGCTACGGCGGCGGAAGTTGGAACGGTTCGATCAGTACCGGGACTTGTCCCTGGTCAGCACCCTGGCCGAATACATGCACGGCCTCTGGCATGATGTTCAGATCCAGACCGGACCGGATCATCTGCCCTTGCCTCAGTTGCGCCGCCGAATTCAACTGATGGCAAAATTTTTTCCGCCGAATCCGGGCTACGAGGTCTTCTCCAAAGAAATCGAACAGCTAGAGTGAGCGGGCTTCGTGAAGCACTATTCTCATCGCGGCCGGCGTGATTCTGTCCAGCGCTTTGCGGCATGTAACAACCCCCAGGTAGACGCCGGGCCGGCCGCCCAGGAACGACAATGACTCCGTTTTCTAGCTTTATTCAGGTTCAAAGGGCAAGCTGCGATCTGTCAGGACGATTGTGGTACTTTCTGTGGCAAGCTTCCTGACCCGAAGCAGAACTTGGCCGGTTTAAGCTTGAAAGGGTTAGCAAAGATGGCTGGGCCGCACAACGGATTAAGCCGATGACGCTCACAGCCTGCTGAGATTGAGGTTGTCGTGTTCTCCAAGCTGGCCGCAACGGTGTTTTGCACGCTGGTTTTCCTAATAGTGCAGGCATTGCCCGCCAACGCTGCAAGTTCAGCTCACTATGTGGGGTCGAAAGCTTGCGAGCCGTGCCACCCTGCGATCTATGCGCGCTGGAAGAAGACGCCCATGGCCAATGTGGTGCGCGACCCGCGGACACACCTGGACGCCATCGTAGCTGATTTTTCCAAGCCCAATCCACTGGTTAAGTTCACTAAAGCCGACATCGCGTTGGTTTACGGGAGCATCTGGAAGCAACGCTACTTCAAGAAGGTGGGCAATAACTACTATGTGCTGCCTGCGCAATGGGACATCGCGCACGGCAAGTGGCTGCCCTATTTCGTCGGGAAAGGTGAAGACTGGTGGGCGCCGCTCTATCCCCCCGACAATATGAAGCGCCCCACCGGTCCGTTGTGTGACGGCTGCCACTCCGTGAACTACGATATTTCCAGCCACGCGGTGACCGAGTGGAATGTGGGCTGCGAGCGATGCCATGGGCCGGGCAGCGAGCATGTGAGAAATCCCGCCCAATACCTCACCAACATCATCAACCCCGCGCGGCTGGATTACGTGAACGCCTCCGACGTTTGCATTCAATGTCACGTGCAAGGACGTCCGCTGAAGAATCCGATTGGCGGGCAATATTACGACTGGCCGGTTGGGTTTCAGGTGGGGCTCCATTTGCAGGACGCCTGGAAGCTCGAACAGCATAAGCTTGGTGTGACGGATTTCTATTATTTTCCGGATGGCACCGCACACAAGAACCGGATGCAGGGCAACGACTATGTGCAGAGCCTCATGTACCGGCACGGCGTCACCTGCTTCAGTTGCCACGACGTACATGGCACGGAGAATGCCGCGGAATTGATCAAGCCGGTCAGCGGAAACCAGATGTGCCTGGAGTGCCACAGCCCCGGCTCACCCAACGGACCGTATACAAGCACCATTGACGAACATACGCACCATCAACGGGGCAGTCCGGGCAGCGAGTGTGTTTCCTGTCATATGCCGAAGATCGAAAAGGAAGGCGTGCCAGGCGCCTTCGTGCACGTCCACACGTTCCGGTTCATCACGCCGGCGATGACGGAAAGATACGACATTCCCAATCCCTGCATCTCTTGCCACAAGGACAAATCCAACCAGTGGGCGACGCAGTGGTTAAGGCGCTGGTTCTCCCCGTGGCGCATGGAAGGGGGCGGCTTGTTATGAGCATGAAGATCTGTTCTGTCGTTTTAGTCGGGATCCTCTTTGTGCCAGCAGCCCGCGCTCAGAAAACTGCGCCGCTTCGCTTGGTTCGGAGTATTCCCATGCCCGAGGTGCGAGGGCGCATTGATCACTTCGACGTGGACCCAGAAGGGCGCCGCCTCTTCATGTCCGCTTTGGGTAACAATACGCTGGAGGTGTTCGATCTGCGCGCCGGTACGCTCATTCACACCGTTCGCGGACTGCGCGAACCGCAAGGAGTGACGTACGCGCCAGAATCCCACCGTATCTTCGTGGCGAATGACACCGATGGGACATGCCGCATCCTTGACGGCAGCACATTCAAGCTTCTCAAGATCGTTCATTTTCCGAGCGATGCCGACGACACCCGCTATGATT
>JBOGKI010000023.1:0-17650 GCA_050745605.1 Terriglobia bacterium
CGCAACGGCAACTTGACGCTTTCCGTTTCCACGGACTGCTGGGCCATGCAACTTCGATCTCTGACGGCGGAGCTTCGCGACCGGATTAATGTCTTTTTGGGACGGCCTCTGGTGACGCGGGTGAGTGTCAGGTATAAGTCCGGGTTCGCCCCCGTTTCACTGCCGGAATCGAAGCCGCTTCCTTGGCAAGAGGACGCGGCCCTTTCGCAGAGGGCCCGCTCTTTGCTGGGGATTGAGACGGGCGCGGCGCCCCTTGACCCGATGATTCGCGACGTCCTGGAGAATTCGTTTGTGAAGTACTTTTCGCGTCATCCCAAAGGGGTCTGCTGATGGCGCTAGCCGAAAAAGACGTTCGCTACATCGCGGAGCTCGCCCATCTGCACCTGACGGAGGAGGAGGTTCGGCAGTTCCTTCCTCAACTCGATTCGATCCTGGAGTACATCCAGAAGCTGAACGAACTCGACACGACGCAAATCGAACCCATGGCCCAAGTCACCTATCCGGCTGGTTCGAACCCTGCCATCCGCGAGGACCGGGTTGCGCCTTTGCTAAGCCAGGAAGAAGCTCTGCAAAATGCCCCCGACAGCGCGCTGGGTTATTTCAAAGTACCGCGCGTGATTGAAAGGGAATGAGCGAAGCGCTCAGCGGTCAGCATTCGGCATTCAGCGGTCAGCATGAAAGAAAAACGATCTTGGCTGAAAGCCGATGCCTGACCGCTGAGAGCTGCCTGCTGATCTGCTCCAATGGAACTGACTTCTCTCACTGCCGAACAAATTCGGAACCATGTCGCGGCTCGCAAGGTTTCCGCCGATGAAATTTTACGAGCGCATCTCGCCGCGATCGAACAGAAGGACGGAGAAGTAAAGTCCTTTCTTACTCTATCCCCGGATCGTGCCCTGGAACAGGCGAAGAAGATTGACCGCATGGCCGCGCAAGGCGACCCCTTGCCGCCCCTTGCGGGCGTGCCGGTGGCCATCAAAGACGCCATTCTGACGCGCGGTGTACGCACCACCTGCGCCTCCAGAATCCTGGAGAATTACATCCCGCCCTACGATTCCACTGCCGTCGCTCGACTCGAAGCTGCGGGCGCCATGATCCTGGGCAAGACCAATTGCGACGAATTCGCCATGGGATCTTCCACGGAAAACTCCGGCTTTTTCCCGACGCGGAACCCTCATGACCCGACGCGGGTGCCGGGCGGTTCAAGCGGAGGCTCGGCGGCCGCCGTCGCCGCCCGCTTGGCCACCGTGGCGCTAGGATCAGACACCGGCGGCTCCATTCGCCAGCCGGCGGCGCTCTGTGGCGTCACTGGCATGATGGGCACCTACGGGCGCGTCTCGCGCTACGGCTTGGTGGCTTTTGCTTCCTCGCTTGACCACATCGGCCCCTTGGGCCGCACCGTCCGCGATACCGCCCGTGCTCTAGGCGTGATTGCCGGGCGCGATCTGATGGATTCAACCTCGGCAGCGGTTCCGGTGCCGGATTACGAGGCCGGTCTTGACACCGGCATCAAGGGCATGAAGGTGGGCATCCCCAGCGAATATTTCGCGGACCTGAACCCGAAAATCGGCGATAACATCGAAAAAGGAATCCGACTACTCGAAGGGCTAGGTTGCACCGTGGAACCGATCAGCCTTCCTCATACGAGTTACGCCATAGCCTGCTATTACATCATCGCCACGGCCGAAGCGAGCTCGAACCTGGCGCGCTACGATGGGGTGCGCTACGGCTGCCGCGCCGGGGAGTTTGAAAGCCTTCGCGACATGTACAAGAAAACACGCGAGGGCGGATTCGGCGCCGAAGTGAAACGCCGCATCATGCTGGGAACCTATGTTTTGAGCTCCGGCTACTATGATGCTTATTATGTCAAAGGCCAGAAAGTCCGGACGCTCATCACGCGGGACTTTCTGGAAGCGTTTGACAACGTGGACGTCATCGTCACGCCCACTTCCCCCCTTCCCGCTTTCAAGCTGGGAGAAAAACTCGACGATCCGCTACAGATGTATCTGGCGGATATTTATACCGTCACTGCAAGCCTGGCAGGTATACCCGGCATCTCGGTGCCGTGCGGAAAGACGAAGTGTGAATGCCACTTGCCGGTGGGTATGCAAATTCTTGCCAATCATTTCGACGAAGCCCGCCTCCTGCAAGTGGCGCACGCCTTTGAAAAGGCCGGAGGGTTTGAGATTGATTAAGCGCTTGGGTTAGGGACAGAGACGACAGAAAAGTGAAGAGTGACCAGAAACAAGTGACAAGAAAAAGCAGTCAGCGATCAGGGATCAGCAAGCAGCACCCCACAGTATAGAGGAATCGCTTCCACCTATCCTGCTGAAAGGTGACTGCTGAATGCTGACGGATGTCTGCTTGTCACTCGTCTCTGAATTTCGACTGGAGGGAGCAATATGCAAAAGTCTTCGCGGCGCGGAATGTTTAAGCAGGCAGCGGCCGGCCTGACCGGTGTAGCTCTTTTGCCCGGCGTGGCCCTTTTGCAAGGAGCGCCGGCGTGGGCGTTGCCAGGATCGTCCGATGAGTCTGAGACGGATGATGCGCCCGGCGGCCAGGGTTGCCACTCTCCTTACCACAAACCGCCGGTCACCTTTTATGCGCACCGCCTGGGAACCGACCATGCGGAAGGCGTGGCCGTGATGGATGTGAACGGCGACGGACAGCCGGACATCACCAGCGGCGCCTACTGGTACGAAAACCCCGGGCCGGCGGGCGGCCCCTGGAAAATGCACAAGTACCGCGAGATTGCGCCTCCCGTCCCCGGCGCCACCGGCAAAGCGGCGCAGGATAACAAGGCCTTCTGGACAGAGTTCGTTGCCGATAACGGCGAATTTGCCATCGATGTAAACAAAGACGGCACGCCGGATCTTGTCACTTCCTCCTGGCAGAACGACGGCATCTGGTGGTTTGAAAATCCGAAGAAGACCGGCGTCATGTGGAAGCCCCACTTCATATGCCATTCGGTGACGACCGAAGGCATGGTCGAGGCTGACATTTTGGGTGACGGCAAACCCAACATTATCGCCGCCCACTACGGAAGGCAGGGCTTGATCTGGGTCAATTTTTCCGGCACGAGCCCGGTGGTTCGCCATGTGGGTGGCCAAGAGCAGGATGGCCACGGCGTGGGAGTGGCCGACGTCGATGGGGACGGCAAACCCGATATTATGACTCCGTTCGGGTGGTTCAAAAACGTCGATGCCGCTCAGAACCAGTGGGAATGGCAAGCCGAATGGAAACTCGGCGACACGGGATTTCCGATCATCGGCTACGACGTGAACCAGGACGGCAAGATGGACGTGATTTACGGGCACGGTCACGACTACGGCCTCTACTGGCTGGAGCAAACCACGCAGAACGGCAAGCGGGTCTGGCGCCGGCATCTGATTGACGACTCGTTTTCGCAAGCTCACGCCCTGAAACTGGTTGATATTGATGGGGACGGCGAGCCAGAGCTGATTGCCGGAAAGCGTTACCGCGGCCATAACGGCCACGATCCGGGCTCCTACGAGCCCCTGTGTATCTACTACTACAAGATCAACCGCAGCCAAGCCAGCTTTGAGCGGTTCAGCGTCAGTTACAACGGCACGGCAGAAGCCGGAACGCAGTTCGTGGTCACGGATATCGACGGCGATGGCGACATGGACATCGTCGTGGCAGGAAAAACCGGTGTCCATTGGCTGGAGAGCCTGAAGGTGAACAAGCGGTCGCGCGAGGCTCGTGAGAAGGAGTTGCTGCTCCGGACGGAAGGATGGCCATTCCCGGACGAGAATGATTGATGAGGATTACCAGGTATAGCGACACCAAGTGTTGTGGCGGCGGTCTGCGACCGCCGGTCTTCGGCGCTCCACGCCTTGCAGCGTGGCAGGCGCTGAGCGCCGCTGCGGCGAAAGCTGCCACCACGATTGGTAATCCTCAGTCATTCTAGCCTGCGACAGTGTGCGCTACGGCGGGCCGGGGAGCCGCCGGCTCGCATTGAATCACTATGGTGGCCGGCTCAAGTCCGGGTGATGTGGCTTGAACGTTGACAAGACCAGCCTGCTTAGTGGATTGCACAATGGCAGCACAGAGCCCGTTGAAGGCTCGCCGCTTGCTGGCTTTATCCGGCTCATGACTGGAAGGATTGCCGTTGCCCACGCCGATGATCCTCCCGTTGCCTGAGACCTGGAAAGAAATGTCGTTATCGGCGACCGGGACCACGCGCCCTTCCGAATCCACCACGTGGACTTCGATTACTGAAACGTCTTCTCCGTCCGCCGCGATCCTCTCGCGGTCGGGGCGAAGTACGATCTTTGCCGGCTCGCCTGTGGTTTCCCGTTTGGCCGTAAGCGCCTGCTGGCCGCCTCGATAGCCCCGGGCTTCGAGGACGCCTGACGAGTATTTCACCTTCCATGCAACGTGTGAATTGCGGCTCATCTTCCGGGTACCCAGGCTTTTGCCATTGAGGAACAACTCGATCTCTTCCAGGTTGCTGTGGCACCAGACTTCGATTTCCTGCCCCTCTCTGCCGCTCCAGTTCCAGTGCGGGAAAACGTGCAGCATCGGCTTGCCGCGCCACCACGCCTGATAGTAGTAATAGTTGTCCTTCGGGAAACCGCAAGTGTCCATGATGCCGAAGTGGGAATTGACGCACGGCCATCCGTAAGGAGTGGGCTCGCCGCGGTAATCGAAACCGGTCCAGACAAAGCCGCCGGAGAGGAACTCCCGCCCGTCATAGGTTTGCCACCACTCTTCGGCTGTGCTGGCCCACGGTGGATAGTTCGCGTCGTAGGCGCTGACATAACCTTTCTCCTTGTCGTTGGCGTAAATGCCGCGCGTGGAAACCGTGCTCCCCACTTCCGTGCCCGTCGTGGGCTGCTTCGGGAACTTCCGATGAAAGTCGTCGATCTGTGGCGCGTGATGGTAATTGAATCCCTGCACGTCAAGCACTGCGGAAATACCCTTTCCCCACCCATCGTTCATCGCCTGAGTAATCGGGCGGGTCGGGTCTAGGCGCCGCACCAGCCTTTTCATGGTGGCGCACATCCGGGCTCCGCGGTCGGTGCTTTGCTCGGGTTCCTCGTTTCCTGTGGACCAGAAAACCACGCTGGGATGATTGCGGTCACGGCGGACCAGGCGGCTCAATTGGCTCAGAGCTTCCGGAACGGACGAGAACATGCGCGTTTCGTCAAGCACCACCATGCCCAGGCGGTCGCAAGCGTCGAGCAACTCCGGCGTGGGCGGGTTGTGCGAGGTTCGATAACCATTCGATCCCATCTCTTTGAGCTTGGCAATGCGGTAATACTGCAACCGGTCCGGCAAGGCGCTGCCCACTCCCGCATGATCCTGATGATTGCACGTGCCCTTGATCTTGACGGGCTTGCCGTTCAGCAAAAATCCCTCGTCGGGATCAAAGAGGATGCTGCGAATGCCGAAGGGCGTCGCGTAACGGTCAACCACAGCGCCGCCTGCTTCGATCGTGGTCACCAGGCGGTAGAGATTCGGCTTGTCGATCGACCACAGCGCCGGATTGGCGACGTTGATCGTCTGTTTCACTTCGCGATGCCTCCAGCCGGCAATCGCTAGCGCGGCGGAACGGTCCGTGGCGATCTCTTTCCCAGTCTCGTCCAAAATCGTGGAGACCACCTGGCACGTTACACCGCCATCTCCCTCATTACTGACCTCGGTCAAAATGGCTACGATGGCGCCGCCGCCCTGCAGCTCGGAAATCACAAAAGTTCCCCACTGCGGCACATGAAGCGAGTTCGTCTTCACCAGCCAAACGTGGCGGTAGATCCCGGCGCCCTCATAAAACCAGCCTTCGTATTCTGTGGCATCAACACGCACCACCAGAATGTTTGGGCCGCCGTAGTTTGCATGGTCCGTAATGTCATAACGAAACGGCGCGTAGCCGCTCATATTCCGCCCCAGGAAATTTCCATTAAGGGCCACCATCGAGTCACGAAAAACGCCGTCGAACTCGATGCTCAGCCGCTCGCCAAGATCGCTCCTCGGAATGTCGAATACGCGCCGGTACCAGCCGATGCTGGTCGCCGGATAGGTCTTGCCGAGCGGCTTCGAGCCGTGTTCGGTGAGCCAGCGGTCCTCCTGGAATGGCAGCTCCACCGCCCAGTCGTGAGGGAGATCGACGGCGCGCCAGCCGGAGTCATCGAACGTGAGAGATGCCGGCCCCGGTTGGCTAGCGTGGACCTCGGACTCCCGCATAAAGAAATCACCTGTTTTTGCATGCTCTCTGTCTCTGCCATAGTCAAAATCAAGCGCCGGATTCTCCGCATTACCAAGATGAAAGCGCCATCCAAAATCGAGCAGCAATCGCTCCCTCGGGGAATTGGCGGAGGCTGACTGATTCTGTGAACTGAGGGGGTGCGGCTCCTGCCCCAAAAGTCCGGCTGCGGTCCCAGGCAGGAACGAGCTCGCGGCGACCGGGGCCGCGACACCGGTCTTCAGGAAGTCACGTCTGGTCCAGCTTGGCATTTTCCGACTCCAATCGGGTGTGAAATTGAACTCCAGCCCCTTGAATGCCGCGGGCAAGCCCTCCCGCCATCTGATCTCATGGTTCAGAGGGTGTGGGATTCGGCTGCGCAAATGGCCAAATTCGTTTTCGCTGTGACATGACAAGGTAAAAGATGAGTCCTGCGACGATCGTGAGCGCGGCGTAGGCCATATATTTCCATCCGCCCGGTTGAAAAGCAGGCGTCAGGAAAATATAGATCCAACCGGCCAGAGCCAACCAAGCAGGAAAGGGATACAGCCACATTTTGAAAGGCAACTTCTCTTGAGGTTCGCGCCGCCGGTACACGAATAGACCGATGGTGTGGCTCACGAACTGGACCAGGATTCGCGCCACAATCAAAGCCGTAATCACCTCCGCTAAATTGAAGAAACTGGCCAGAATCGCCAAACCCCCGACCAGCAGGAGCGACCGGTGGGGAAACTCCCCGGTGGGGTGCAAGGCGCTGAACCAGCGAAAGAACAGACCATCGCGAGCGGCCGCGTAAGGAATGCGCGAGTAGCCCAGCATCAGGGCGTATATGGAAGCGAACGCTGTGAAAAGGATCATGACGGTCAGAAGAATGGCTGCCCAGTGCCCATAAACCTTCTCCATGAAAACCGAGGCTACGGACAGATTAGCGGCGGAACCTTCCCGGATCATTTCCCGCCACGGCACAACAGAAACAAAACTGTAAGAAAGCAGAACATCAATCACCGTGACGGCAAGAATGGAAATAATGACGGCATAGGGGACCGTCCTCTCGGGCCGCTTGACTTCATCGCCGAGATAACACACCTGGTAATACCCCAGATAATTGTAGATCACGATTACGGTTCCATTTCCCAACCCAATTAGGAAAGCCCAATTCAGAGTGAGCGCCCCCGGGGGGAAGCCGAAGACCAAGTGAGAATTCATCTTAACCAGACCGGTCACAACGACCCAGCCCGTCGTCACCAACATGGTAATCCAGAGGACCAGCATCAGCCGGGCCACGTCGTTGATCTTGCGGTAGAGAGTGAGCATCACGGCGCAGGCAGTCGCCGCCGCGACAAATTTCATCCTCCACGGATGGATGGTCAAGCCTTTCCAGAAATAGCTAAGGTATTGCGTCATGCCGATGGTGCCGGAAGCAATTTCCAGGGGACCGAAGAAGAGAAATTCCCAGGCGAACATCCACGCCATCAATTTTCCCCACGTCTCCGGGCCGTAGCTGCCGCGCAGGAAAGCGTAGGTGCCGCCGGAGCCGGGCAGCGCTGCGCCGAGCTCAGAAATCACCAGCCCGTCGGCAATGGCCAGGATTGCGCCCACAAACCAACTCAGCAAAGCTTGGGGGCCGCCCATGGTGGCAAGGATGAGCGGCACTGTGATGAAAGGACCGATGCCGATCATGTTGGACATATTGATGGATGTGGCGTTCAATAGTCCGAGCTTCCGATGCAGCACCGGTGAAGTTGAAGGGGGTGGTTGAGAGTGCTTGGCCATTCCAGAACGTGCCCTTAGGAAAAGGATTGAAGCGTCCGGCGTTAAGCGTAGTCGGTTGAGGTAATCAATATCGATGGGAGCGCGGCCCCTCCGTCAGGGGATTGCCACGAAACGGTGACCATGATCCACAAAAGACAGGTCGGATGGCGCAGACATTATCTTCCATGTTTGCGCACCGATGACGGGCTGCACATACACCGACGATCGTAGCCGGAAGCCACGGTCAATCGTCCTGGGATTGACCGTGGGCTTTTCCCATCGACAAAAACTCACGGTCATAGGAGGAACTGCCCGTGGCTACCGCTTCCCTTTGCGCCTCTGCGGATCAGAAGATCTGGGCCCGATCCAGCAGAATCAGTTTGAGGGCTTCAGCGCTGCGCGCCACGCCCACACGGTTCGACGTGAAAGGCGATTCGTGCTCGATACTGATTACGTGATGGTAACCGACGGCTTGGAGCATCTCGACAACGGTCTTCCAGACGCCCAAGTCATGACCGAAACCGATATCGGCGTAGGACCAGGAGCGATGGACGATGTCTTCGTAGGGCGTCAGATCCACCAGTCCGTTCACTGCCACGTTCTGCCGGTTGGTCAGGATGTCCTTGCCGTGCATATGATAGATGACGCCTTCCTCGCCCAGTTTCTGGATCACCGCGACGGCGTCCACTCCGAGTTGAAAAAGTCCGCTCAGATCCAGGTTCGCTCCGACGTTCTCGCCCGCCGCCCGCCTGAGCTTCAAAAGCGAGGCCACATTATAAACTGAATAGCCCGAATCCATCTCGATCGCCATTTTCACGTTACGGGCGCGAGCGTAAGCGGCCAGGTCCTTCCAGTAGGGAATCAACACCTGGTTCCATTGCCAATCGAGAATGTGGACAAACTCATCGGTCTCGAGCGATTGAATCCAATTCGGATATTGTCCTGTGCCGTCGCCGGGGCAGCCGGAAAAGCACACGACCCGGTTCACTCCCGTCTTTGCAGCAAGATCAATAGACTGGCGATAGACGCGATCCTCACGCTGCGCGCGTTCTCGGTTGGGATGGACCGGGTTGCCGTGGCAACTGAAGGCGCTGACCATGAGCCCATTCTTCTCGAAAAGACTCATGTAGGCGCGGCGCTTGGCGTCGTCCGCCAGCAGAGCCTCCCGGTCACAGTGAGCCTGGCCGGGATCGTTGCCGGAGCCGATCTCAACGGCCTCGATCTTCATCTCTTTCATCACCTCGATCAACTGCTCGGTCGGGAGGTCGTGGAAAGCCGTGTCAAAGACCCCGATGCGAATCTTGATCTGGGCGTCGCGAATTTCTCTAACCTCGCTCATTCCGGCTGCGGCTGTGGTGGCGGCCACGGAAGAGGCCTCCGCGCCTTGACTCGCGCCGCGCTCGGCTTCTGCTGCGAGCGGAACCAGCGCCGCGGCGGGAGCAACCGTCATCGCCTTCAGGAGGTCTCGCCGGGTCACGGCTCCGGTCTGCTTCCGAACTTCCTGGTTGTCCATAATCCCCTTTCCGTTCAAGAGCGTCACCAATCATTCTGGACGAACACATCGTGGCGGTGGTAGCCACGGCGAGCGTCTTTCTCGCCGTGCGCCTTCCCCTGGGAAATGCAGAGCCCACGACGAATTGAAAGGCAAATTCGTCGTGGCTACCACCGCTTCGCATTGTCCAGTCATTTCCGAGACGGCACGCTGGAAACAAAGGGATTGGAGATTCTGTCACTACCGGCTGATCAGTGCAAGGCCTTGGCGCGCTTGCCATCCTAGATTTGCGGCCATCGGCGGAGAGGTGGTAGCGGGCTTTATCTCTGAGTTTGGCGGAAAAGGCGAGTGCGCAGCAGCGCTGCCGCGTCCCTCGGGTCCACGCCTTGGATGGGATTGAAACGCGAGAAGGTATATTGGCGGCCGGTGGCTGAGCCCCGCAACCGGATGGGGATGTTCCTCAAATAGAAGAGAGTGACGGTGGAGCTTGCCGGCGCGACAGGCGTGGGCTCTTCTTGGGTTGAGCTCGAAGTTCCGGGGACGCTAGACGGACTTTGGGGTGCGCCGCCCGCTGTCACCGTGGTTGAAGCGTTTCGCAAGGCTGATCTCTTCTGACCGCAGCACATGGTTCGTTTCTCCATCAGAGGATTGGGAAAGAGGTTCGATGAGGACAGGTTCCTGGCCCAAGCGTTCCAACAAGCACGCCGCGCCCGAGAGGGCCAGCCAAGCGAACAACCGGTCGAGAGGCTTTCCACTAACAAAGAGAGCCGCCGGGGCCGCGATCCAGAGGCTGAGGCATTTAAAGCAATCCATCAGCGCCCCGGCCAATCCGTGGCCCAGGCGGGCGCGAAATCGAACCATCAGGTCTGCCGGACCATCTTCGTTCGCTAGCAGGTGTGTTACCCGCCAGGTAGCGAGGACGGCCAGGACAAACCGTGTCCAAAAGCTTGCTTCGCTCATCATTCAGTCCAACAGGGGCCGGCTCCACGGCAGGCGAATCTGATCGCGGCCTCCGTCGCTCCGTCTGTCCGAGACAGGCAGTTCACCTGACCCTGATTCACGCGGAAGGTGCCCACACCTCAAGAGGCAGGGAGCGGTCCCTGCCTCACTGAGGTCGAAGAGCCGGAAGCGGCGACTAGTCTGCAGCCCGCAGGCAGAAGCCGGCTTCGATGTTATTCGTGTTGTGATTGCCGGGCGAGCTGTTGACGATGCTCCGGTCCGATACGTCCAACCGGACCACGTACCCGCAAGGTTTCATGGCCACGGGGCTGCCCGTGTCCAATGACCAATTGTGTCCAGAAGGCGCCGGAGCAGGATCCGCGCTCGCCAGCCCAGTCACCGTCGGCTGATTGGACGGAGTTGAAATAGTGTTGGGCTCCGTTGAGAGTGACCACGCGCCGAAGTGAAGATCGTCGGCGATAAAGTAACCGCTGACGGTATCGCCCGTCGCCGCGTCCGTACAATCACCCGTGCCCGACGTGATGTGAATGTCCATCGTGACCGGGATATTGGGCGGCGGCAGCGGCGGCGTGTTATCGAGCTGGATCAGGTAATGCGCAGTTGAGCCTAGCACCGTGTCTGTCGCATCCGCCACCTCCAGCCAGACGTGCCACTGGTCGTCACCCGACGAGTCCCAATACGCCAGAATGCTATCCACGTTGTGGAGCGCATCCAGGTAGAAGAAGAATCCACTGCCATCCGGGAACTGCGTTGCCGGAGTTCCCATCCAGTTCGTCGTAACGATCGGATCGGTCAGGACAACCGGCAGCGGAGACCCGACCTTCTGCACCAGGACGCGATATTTGTCGCCCACGGTGGGCAGTCCCTGTATGACGATTCGACCGCCGAACGGGCACTGCCGGGTACCGAGCCACGGATCAGCTTCAGTCCCGGTGAGCGCAAACACGGCTCCCGGGAAAGTCGTACCCGGACTCGCGGTGATCCCGGTGGTGTCAATTTGATCGACGCCGATACCGCCAATAATTGAAATGTTGGGCGTTCCGCCGACGAACGGCGTGCCCGGATCGAGCAAGACCAGCGTTTCGTCGCTGTTGCCCCAGGTGACGGGCGCGTAGGGGTCGGTGGTCGAGGGTGGTACGTTCCATGAGAGAACGGCGCGCACCTTGGCCGTTTTTGGTCCCAGATCGCATGGCTGCCGGTGGCTGGCGACGTCCACCGGCAGGAAGACGCCGTATTCGAGGCCGCCTGCCGGAATCGAGCTGAAATCGTGAACCGTGACGGAACTCGTGCCGGCGTAAGTCCAGCCGCTGCCCCAATCAACCCAGAAAGCCACGTATTCCTGGCTTCCCGCCGTACAGGGTCCGCCGGAATATCCGCCGGATAGCTTGACGTTGATGGTTCCCACCAGTTGGCTGGTATTGGGATTGAGGCCGACGCAATCCAGTTCTTCGTAGGTTGTGTCGCCGCCGGTGTTCAGCAGCGCCTCAATCAGAGCGGCAAGGGCGGCAGGACTGATTTCCTTGAATCCCAGAAGCGCCGGCGATGGAGCTTGACTCGCCGTCAGGGCCACCCCCAGAGAACCGGTCGCTTCCTGGAGCTTAGAAAACAAAAATCGATGAGGAGGAACGTTCGTTCCCTTGTAGAGTTCGTGCAATTCTTCGGCGCTCAGAGCCTTGGGCTCGGCCGCCTTGATCGGCTGCGCCAGGTCGATGGCGTTCTTGTACTCCGGCGCCACTTTAAGCTTGGCTTCCGTCAAAAACTCATCGAGCAGAATCAGGTGAAATCCTGCAATCTGGATCTGTGCGTCCACCACGTTGCCCCAGATGGGCGTCCAGTCCGGGCTGCCGGCAGGTGGTGGAGTTGCCCACGAAAGAATGGCGCGAGCTTTGGGCAAGTTCTGGAAAAAGCAAAATTTTTCGGATGGGCTGATCTGTAGAGTGGCGTCGTATTCCAATGGCTTGGGACCCGGTACGTCATACACCGTGAAGCTGGTGAGGCCTTGGTCTTGCCACGTGGCGCCCCCGTCGTAAGAGAGATAGAAACGCACGAACTCCTGTGAGCCGTTCGAGCACACATCGCCGTTGTATCCGCTCTCCTGGTTAATGTTGACTTCCGCCTCCAGCCGGTTCAGTTGAGGGTTGAACCCCACGCAACCGATGTTCTCGTAAGCAGTATCTCCTTGAATGCTGAGGACGGGCTTGAAGGTGCTCTCTTTCAGGTTTCCAAAATAATTGGGATTTGCCAGAAGCAGCGCCTTGAAGTTCTTGCGGGCCGCTTCGGGCGGGAACTTGGCGAGCGAGAGCTTCTCTGCTGTCTTGCTGGCGGCAGCACCTGCTTGTTTATTCGATGGTTTTGCCATATTGACTCATCTCCTTTTTGATTCTCTTGTTTCTTTCAGCTTTCCAAATTGCGGCGTGCACCCTACAGCCGCCGCTACGTTGAGGCCGCTCGGAGCCTTCGCGCCGCGTTCCTGTCTATCGCTCAAAAGAAAATGAACGGCAGATCGGGGTGCAGAGCTTTACCCGCGAGCACGCTGTGTCCCGGAGCTTTAGCTGCCGGATTAACGGCTGCCTGATAACTGCTCGTCATGTAGTGAAGCGAAGACGCGAATCGCTTCATGCCGGACAATTTTTAGCCTGATGCCGAAGAAGGCTTGCGGTCATCCCGACCGCGGTCTTGTCTTGGATTTTTCAACGAGCCGTTGGACGATTGGCGCGGCCGGGAAGGTCTCATTCCGTGATTCAGAATGAAACGCGGCGGGGTCGAGTTTCACTAATCAATGTAGAGGCCGTCAAGATTCGAGTGGGTGAAGCGCGGCAGGAGGGTAGGTGGACAGGTTACGAGGTTACCACCGTTACATCATCTCGTCGCGCCGGGCAGCACTTGTCCAAGGAGCCCCAGCTTCGGCGGCAGACGACGCCTTCAACGTGTGTGCCCGCCTTCTGGTTGGAAGCCTGATGCGGCGCGCCGGGCCGCATAGGAACGGTCGCCCCAGCGTCGAGTACGGCGGCCAAACGGACTGGCCTATCGAGTCGTCGAACGCTTAAGAGTGAGTGGGCGGGCAGCGAGACACCGCCGAGACGTCCCGCTCTTAAGGTTGTTGCTGAGCAAGCCTTTGTTGAGCTGGTTGAGAGCTATTCAAGGAGGAAGCGTGCCGGATTTTCACGTCGAGGTGTCAGGCGGTATAGGCCCCGCTCCGGGTTCAGCGGTTGCTGTCAAGGCTCAAAAGTTTGCGTCCCGCCGTCCCCGGCGCCGGGCAACCTGTGCGCTTGCAACCTCAGCACGGCCAAGTCTATACTACGATGGCTTTCTGAAGCCCTTGGACAACTATCGTTTTGACGAGGACTACGTGCGGCACCTCACGGAAGGTGATCCCTCCGTCGAAGCGCATTTTACTGACTATTTCGGCAAGCTTCTCCTCATCAAATTGCGCAATCGCCTTCGCGCCGCTCAAGCCATTGATGACATCCGGCAGGAGACTTTCTTAAGAGTTTTGCAGACGCTTCGGCAGAAGGGCGGGTTGGACCATCCGGAGCGGCTAGGCGCCTTCGTCAACTCCGTTTGCAACAACGTCCTTCTGGAATCTTTTCGTTCCCAGTCACGTTATGCTCCGATGCCCGAAGACGGATCCGAGCCCATGGACCGCACCATCGATCTGGAGGGGTCTCTGGTCAGCGAAGACCGCAAGCGATTGGTCGAAAAGGTCCTCGACCGGCTTCCTGAGACCGACCGCGAAATCCTGAAAATGCTATTTTTCGAGGAGACCGATAAACAGGAGATTTGTCGGGCCATGGGTGTCAGCCGCGACTACCTGCGGGTACTCGTTTACCGGGCCCGGTTGCATTTCCGAACCGCTTTGCACAAAGTTGAAACCGCGGTCCTATGAGCTCCCGCAGAGAGGAATTCGATGACCATCATTTTTCCCGCAGCGTCAGGATCGAGGCTGAAAGGGGGATGACCATGGACCATGAAGAAGCGCTTCGCGTTGAAGCCGTCGAGCGCTATTTGCTGGGCGAAATGGCGGGGCCGGAGATCGAGGCATTTGAGGAGCACTACTTTGTTTGCCGGGAGTGCGCCGAGGCCTTGACGACGGATGCTGTGTTCGCGGATAATGTGCGAGCCGTTTTCAAGGGACGGGAACTGCGTAAAAAGCCGGCGAACCCAGGGCATTGGGCGTGGTTGAGGAATTGGCTCACCCCTCGGGTCATGGCTCCGGCGCTCGCCGCCTTGGCTCTCCTCCTGATGACTGGATATCTGGAACTTGTGACCGTTCCCGGGCTAAAGGCCAGGCTGTCGAAGACTACTGCCCCCCAACCTGTCCTCGCTTTCGCTTTGCACTCCGCATCGCGCGGCGAGACGCAGACGATTGAGGTACCGAAAGACGCAGGGTTCTACACCGTGTTCATCGACCTTCCTCCTGGAAACGCTCCTGACTATTTCTGCGAAATCCGTGACGCCTCTGGCGCTCTTCGTATTTCACTCACTGTCCCGCGGTCTGAAACCAGCGATACATTGAACTTGCTTCTGGATCGTTCGCGCACTCCCGCGGGAGACTACACTCTGATTGTGCGCACTTCGCCGGCCGACTCCGGCGAAGTTGGCCGCTACCGCTTCGCCGTTGAATTCAAATAGGAGGGCTCGTGGAAAAGCGATTCCTTTACCATGCGCACGCCACCGGAGTTTCGGGCCGAATCACCCTCCCCTTCGATGAACTGATCGAAGTTCAGGCCGCCAGCGCCCTACCCGAGACCGGTGGCTACTCCACGGCGCGAGCGGAGCGTTTCGACTACAAACAGATCGTTTCCTTCCGTTCGGCCAGCACCCAAGCCACGGGGAGCTACAGCGCGAAGGAAAAAGCTTACAACACGCTGGTTACGGCCACCGTGCAAGGGCTGAACATTCTGGGGCAAGTGACGGCGGATCTGGTGGTCGCTCACCTCACGTCAAAGCACCCGGAATCGGGTGGGCAGCCTTCCATCATTCCCCTCGGCAGTTATTTCGTAAATTTGCGCGTCGCCGGCTGCCCCGTGGAAGTCCATATGGATGCGGAGACTTTCACTGAACTGGGTACGTATGATCGCATTTGCGCGCACATGAGAGAGGATAAGGACTGGCGGCGAGAACTATTGCCAGGGCAGGAGGAACTCACCATCCCTCCACCCCAGGATACCGTGCTGTGCTCGCTGGCACGGGACGTTCGGCCGCACTGTCGCGAAATTAAGCCCAAGGGAAATGTCATCTTCGTTCCTCACTTCGGAACAGTTTATCTGGCGGAATATTTGATCCAGCCTTATGCCCGAAGTCTGACGATGGTTCGGGTGGAACTGGGCTGTCCGGTGACGGGACAGATGAACTTGGCCCACGTCTCCGGCAATGGGCAGACTTATCCTCCATGATCGATCTGTGAATCGGGTTACCATCAAGCAAAAGCTAAAACGGACCTCGCGCCTCACCTTGGCGCTGCCGGTATTGTGCATCCTCGCCTGCGCGCCGCATCAGAGTGGCACCCTTGGAGACCTGTATCAAAAAGCCCAGCTTCTTCAACAGCAGGATGAGCTGACCCAGGCTCTTACCGTTTCGGACCAGGGTTTGAGCCGCTCCTTGAAGGAGCGAGACGCCGATTATTACTGGAGGTTCCGCCTGGCCAAGGCGGAAGTCCTCTTGGTTCAAGGCGAGTCATCCGCGGCATCGAAGCTTATCGAGGGACGCATCCCCCCCGTCACCGGCGCCGGAGCGCTTCGGGCGCGTCAATGGATGGACCGGGGCCGGCTCGAATACTCCTTGGGCGAGGTTCAGAAGTCGCTTCTCTCATACGTTCAAGCGGCGCAACTGGCCCGCAGCATCGGGCTCGAGCCGTTGCTCGCAGAGATCGAGCTCCGGCAGGGCGGAAGCCTTCTGCGCTTGGGCAAGGCATCCGCCGCTGAAGCAGCCTTCCTCACTGGCTTGGAGCGTGCCCGCCAACAACGGGACGCTCTTCTGGAGGCTTCGGCCTTCGCTGATCTGGCGGTGCTGCGGATGAATGACGCCCGCTACGACGAAGCCATGGACCGCTTCCAGCAGGCCCTCGTCTTTTTCGAAAAAATCCCATCTCGCCGGTCGATTGCCCGCACGCTCAACAATCTTGGCTATTGCGAACTTCAACTCGGCAATCCAGAAAAAGCCATTCCGTTGTTCCAAGAGGCCAGCCAGCGCGCGGCCGAGACGACTATGTGGAGCGATCAGCAGATAAGCCTGGGGAGAATTGGCGATTGTTACCATGGCCTCGGTAATCCGCAGCGTGCGCTTGCCTATTACCGGCAAGCCCTGGACGTTGCGCAGCACATCTATGACCGGTATTGGATTGCCAACTGGCTCTCTGATCTTGCCACGACCTCAATGGATTTGGGCGACCTGCAGAAGGCTGAAGGCTACAACAACCAGGCTCTGGCGCTCCAGCAGGAGATGACGAATCCATTGGAGCGGCTTTATCCCCGTCTCAACGCTGCGCGGCTTGCCGCTTCCAGAAAACAATTCGATAGGGCCGAAAGCCAGTACCGATCCATCCTCGCTTTGGCCCAAGCGCAGTCTGGCATTCGCGATCCGGCGATTACCCTCGAGGCGCGGTCCGGCCTGGCACGATTGCTGGTGGAGACCGGCCATCCCGCGGAAGCGGAGACGCAGTGGCGAGAAACGCTGGCGCTGATTAATACCACTCGATCCGAGCTGACAACCGATGAGCACCGTCTCACCTACCTCTCCAGTCTAATTAAGTTTTACCAGGATTATGTGGATTTTCTCGCTGACCGTGGACGCGATGCCGAGGCCCTCCAAGTGGCGGAGAGCAGTAGAGCCCGGCTGCTGTCGGAAAGATTGCTAGGGAATGACCGGCCGCCGCTACTTGTCACCGTCGCCCAGCTTCAGAGTCTGTCGCGCCGGTCGCACACGCTATTTCTTTCCTATTGGCTTGCGCCCAGAAAGTCATTTTTGTGGGTCGTCAGACCGGCGGGCTTGACCACGTTCGCCTTGCCGGGTCAAGCCCAGATTGCACAACAAGTGGAGGCCTATCGGCGCCAAATCGACAGCCTTCGCGATCCGCTCTCCAGCGACAGTCCCGCCGGTCATGCGCTTTACGATGCGTTGCTGGCTCCTGCCCGCTCCCTGATTCCGCCGGGTTCGAAGGTGGCCATCGCGCCGGACGGAGTCCTGTACAACTTGAACTTTGGGACAGTGCCAGTTCCGGCGCCAAGCCCGCATTACTGGAT
>JBOGKI010000024.1:0-17506 GCA_050745605.1 Terriglobia bacterium
TTATGCCATTACGTCTTTTATTTTCGGTATGGACGGCGACCGCAAGGGCGTGGCCAGCCGCACCTTGGAGCAGATTCGTTCCTGGCCTCCGGGGCTGTCGGTGTTTGGTCCATTGACGCCGTTTCCTTCGACGCCGCTTTATAACAGACTGGCTGCCGAGGGCCGGCTGATTCGCCCGAAACACTGGCTGAATTTCGACGCTTTCACCATGGATCATACGCCCAAGGGAATCTCCATTGAAGACACGGAAGCCGAATTGAAGCACGCCTGGAGTGTTTCCTACAACCCGTCCACGAATGCCGCGGCGATCCGGCGGCTGGAAGCGGCGCCTTGGCAGGATCGCGCCATTCACATGGCGGCGAGACTGATCTTCCGGGGAATCTATTTTCCTCAGATGCGGCGCCGGGACTGGGCCCGGCTTCTCTTTGCGAATCAACGCACGCTTCTCCACCTGGTGTTCCAGGGCCTGCAGATTAAATGGGGCCACCGTGATGGCCCACACCAAGGCGCGATCGCGGCGCAGGATAAGGACGACAATCAAGAGCTCTGTGCTCGCCCCGTTAATCCCGAAGATATCCTCCTCAGGGGTAGAATCGAGGCTCCGGCGGCAGTCGGGCCCTTGGATAGCACCCTGACAAAATAGGCGGATGATCCTGGCGGTGGTAGCCCGGCGAGCGTTTTTCCCGCCGTGGGCTCTTTCCCGGGAGATGCAGACCTGACTGCGACTTGAAAGACAAATTCGTCGTGGCTACCACCATCTCGCATTGTCCAGCCATTTCCGGGACACCGCGCTAACATTTTCTGGTAACGTGACAAGGATTGGACAGGAGATTTGGGAGTGGATGCCAATTCGCAACAATCCCCCGGCGGTTCCGGCCCCAGAGTCAGTGTCATCATCCCAGCCTATAACACCGCGCACCTGATCGCGGGGTGCTTGGATTCGGTTGTTGCTCAGACCTTCCGGGATTTCGAAGCCATCGTCGTGAATGATGGTTCCCCCGATACACCTGAATTGGAAAGAGTCCTGGAGCCTTACCGCAGCCGGATTGTCTACATCCTGCAGGAGAACAAGCGCGCGGCCGGGGCCAGGAACACCGCCATCCGGGCGGCCCGTGGCGAATTCCTGGCCTTCCTCGACAGTGATGACCGGTGGTTTCCAGATCATCTGGAATCCCAGATGAAGCTCTTTGCGGAAGATCCGGCTCTCGACATGGTGTACGCGAATGGTTTGAATGTGGGCAAGCGCCTGACGAAGTCCATGGACGTCTGCCCGTCGAACGGTCCTGCAACCTTTGAAGCTCTGGTCTTCGAGCGCTGCCAGGTTTCTCTCTCGACGACGGTTGTCCGCAAGAGCGCCATCGTTCGGGCCGGACTATTTGACGAAAGCATCCCCCGCTGCGACGATTACGACATGTGGCTGCGCGCCGCCTTTTACGGCGCTAAGATCGGATACTCCCGCAAAGTGCAGGCCCGCTTCTACATGGGCCGTCCTGGGTCGCTCAGCCAGTCCACGGTGAAGATGGCCGAAGCCTATTGGAAGATCTTGGAGAGTCTCAGCCGCGCGTTGCCGCTCAGCGAATCGGACCGTTCCATGGTGGGAAAGAGGATCGTGGAGGCGAAAGCGGCCTATCTGCTTGAAGAGGGTAAGGTCCAGCTTTCCGAGAGGCAATTTGACAGGGCGCAGGAGGCGCTGGCCGGAGCGAACCAACATTTTCGAAGCCCCAAATTGACCCTTGCCCTTGTCGGCTTGAAGGTCGCGCCGAGCACAACCGCCCGGCTGGTTTCGCTCTGGACCCGCATTCTGGAGCGGCGCGCCGGCTGAATAAACCGTCACACTAAAGCCGTGCCGCCCGCCTGCGATGCGTGATTACCTATGGCGCTGTGAATACCCGAACTCTTCAAACCCCAGAAATCACACGGCGCAGGTTTGCAAAGGCGCCTCCGTGACAAAACTTAACGCCATCTAACGGCGGTTCCTATTTCGCGCCGGTGATCGCCTTGACCTGAATGGTGTCGCCATTAAGGGTTCCGGAGACTCGCACCTTCCGGCCGGCGAAAGGCTTGGCCTTGCCCTGGTCGGTCAAGTTGTAAACCTTATGGGCCGCCTCGTCCGCCAGGACGTACTTGGCGCCCATCTTGACGCATTCGTCCGTACATTCTTTCGGGGTTTTCCCGGCCATCATGTGCTTCAAGCCGCACATGCTATCGCTGATGTTGCCCACAAACGTGGTGTTGGGCCCTGAGGGCGTGGGCGCGGCGAGCACCGGCATGGCCATGAGAAGAATAAAAGCTAAGGGAAGAATCGCTTTGCGCATGGACGCTCCTCACTTTGTCTGATTGCGAACGATTCGCGCGTCGCGGTGGGATAGCCGGCCTGGGCAGTGGCCAGGGGCGGAAGGGCAGGGCCATGCTTTCTTAATTCTCAAGATGGCCCCGCCTTTCCTACAGATCTTAGCTGCCCACGTCGATGCTGGTGGCGATATCGCCGGCCTTCTTTTCCGCGCGGTATTTCACGGATGCCTGTTTGCTGGTCGAGCTGGAAAGATCGGCAAGTTTCGCCTTCTGGCCGCCGACCATGATTTTGGTCCTGCCGTTCACCGTGAAATCAAACGGGATGCCGTTCGAATCCGTCACCACAACGACATTCTTATCGGTGTCAACCATGGAGATAGTGCCGGAGAGCGTTTCCTCGGCAACCGCAGCCTCAGCCGCGTGGTGATGCTTCATGGTCTTCGCCTTCGGCGCCGCCTCAGAGGCCGTGGCGGGCGCTTGTTGCCCCGCGTCCTGAGCCATCAGGGTGGATCCGCCAAGGAACGTGCACATGGAAAGAGCCATTACAAAAAGAAAAAGTTTTTTCATTTGTAGTCACCTCGCTCCTTTTGCATCAAGTGTGTCCCCCGCGTGAGTCTACTGCCCTTGTGGTTTGTTGAGAAAGCTGCCGCATCGCCCCAATTTTCGAAATGCCGGCCCGCCCAAATCAAATCGGGAGGTGCAACCCGCGAGCCTCGCGGCGTGTAGAGGCTGCCTCCCCGGTTCCATCGGGATCAGGTCAGCCGGGCACGCTATGACGGAGCGGTCCCTGCGCTGTCCCCGGCGCCTCTACCTTCCGCGATACCTCACAAGTATGAACCGCCGTCACATCCCGCCGCTGGGTTTCGACATCATGTGATGAGGAGCCTCGACGGAATCCACCGCAATGGTGTCCCCGTTCAAGGTGCCCTTCACGCGCACATACTTACCGGCGTAATCAGCGAACTTATCCTGCGAATCGAGTTTGTAGACCTTGCCATGATCGACCAGCACGTATTGCGCGCCACCCTTGACGCACTTGGCGACGCATTCCGCTGCCGCCTTGCTGGCGTGAGAGTGCTTCACGCCGCAATTGCTGTCGCTCACCACACCGGAATAGGTGGTCGCGGCAAAGGCCATGCAGCCGGAAAGCAGGATACCGACCCCTAACATCAAAAGTTTCCTCTTCATTGTTTCTCCTTTTCGTAACATGCAATCAGAAACAACCGTTGGCTGAATGCGGAATATCGAACCGTGCCACACCGCGCTCGATTCCGCCACCGGAGCCGGCCCAGCGGCCGGTTCCCAAAAGCACCTCGCCCATCACGGCCGAAGATGGCTGGCTTGGATAGGCCTTGAACTTTCATTATTTTACATCCCCCCGTTCGAAACCTCAAGCAACCCTTTGGATGCGGGCCGCGTCCTCTAAGGATTTAACTATTTATAAGCCGGAAAACCGGTCACCTTCTCGCCGATAATCAAGGTGTGGATATTGTGGGTTCCTTCGTATGTAATAACGGATTCCAGGTTGCACATGTGGCGGAAGATGGGATATTCGTCCGCCACGCCGTTGGCGCCCAGGATGTCGCGGGCGGCGCGGGCGATGTCCAGCGCGATCTTGACGTTGTTGCGTTTGATCATGGAGACGTGAGTGGGGTCGGCGCGGCCCTGATCCTTCAGGCGCCCCACTTGCAAGGCCAGCAATTGCGCTTTGGTGATCTCCGTGATCATGTCCGCAAATTGGGCCTGGATGAGCTGGTGGCTGGCGATGGGACGCTCATCAAACTGCTTGCGCGTCTTGGCATATGCCAGCGCCTCGTTGTAACAAGTCATCGCCGAGCCTACCGCGCCCCAGCCGATCCCATATCGTGCCTGCGTCAGGCAACGGAGCGGACCCTTCAGACCTTTCACCCCGGGCAACATACTTGAAGCGGGCACCCGCACGTCCTGAAGTGAGAGAGAGCTGGTGACAGAAGCGCGCAGCGACATTTTCCCCTTGATGTCCTTGGCGGAAAAACCCGGCGTTCCCTTTTCCACCAGGAAGCCGCGAATGCCGTCTTCGGCGCGCGCCCAAACCAGCGCCACGTCGGCGATGCTGCCGGAAGTGATCCAGGTTTTTTCACCATTCAGGATAAAATCGCCGCCATCCTTCACGGCGCGAGTGCGCATGCCGCTGGGGTTTGAGCCGAAGTCGGGTTCCGTGAGGCCGAAGCAGCCGATGGCTTTGCCCTGCTGCAGAAGGGGCAGCCACTTCTGTTTCTGCTCACCGCTCCCGAATTCGTGGACGGGGTACATCACCAGCGCTCCCTGAACGCTGACGAAACTGCGCAGTCCGCTGTCCCCGCGCTCCAGCTCCTGCATGATCAGGCCGTACTGCACGTTGTTCAGTCCCGCGCAGCCATAGCCTTCAAGATTCGCGCCGAAAAACCCAAGCTCCGCCATGGGCGCTACCAGGTGACGCGGGAATTTCCCCTCGCGGCTCCACTCCTCGATGTGAGGAATCACCTCTTGATCCACGAAAGAGCGGACCGTTTGCCGAACAAGCTTCTCCTCGTCCGAAAAGAGCAAATCAATCTCCATGAAGTCAACGCCACGAAAGGGGAACATCTGCCGCCTCCTCAGATCCTACCCGGCTGCCGCGCCGGGATCGCATAGCTACAGGCCTGCAACAAGCTCGGTTGACGCACGCCACCGTCCCGGTTGACGCCGGAAGCGCCTCAAGGAATGATGCCGGGAATGATTCTATCGGCGGCGGTTTGAACCGTCAAGTAACGCTAGGACGGCGGAGTAGGGGGGACGCGATGAGGAGTGCTGCCGGTGTGGCTGGAGCAGTTGCGCGAGCCGGGCGTGCGGCGGCGCGCCAGCCCTCGCGGCCCGGAGCGAGGCGCGCACGCTGCCCCAGAGTCACCACCGGGGCTGCATGGCGAGAGAACCCCGGCTGCCGAGTCCAGAGAGAAATATTTCTCTTGACATCCCTTTCATAGAACAATCCAAAAGGCGCGCGGTGGAATACCATGCCGCATGGCAAGAACCTCCATGTCAGCGGCGCCCGCCGAGGGCTGGCGGAAGGCAGCTCTCCTCTCAGCCCTTTCCCGCCCCGCAAACCTTCACGTGCTTTCTTTGCCTCTCCCGGTTTATGATTTGGGAGCAAAGGCTGGCGGTCGGTTGCGAATGCCCGGGCCCAAAGGCCGTCGGCAGGGACAGGTCCTGTGCGGCCACCCGATGCGACAGATTGTTGCCCGCGCCAGCCGACAGTTGGTGAAGTCTAGGCAGAAAAGGAGAAAACATGGCAGGGAAGAAGAGAAGCGCGCACCGAACACCAAGTCGAAAAGCATCACAGCCGCTGGCGCGAAGGAAGCCGGAGGCGATGGGCACAGTGATCGGCGGAGTCCCGGCGCTGCGGAAGCCCCACTTGGCCGCCGCGCAGGCGGGCCAGCCGGCCTACCCGGGCTTTGTCTACAACGGGGGTCCGGTGATTACCTCGCCGGTGGTTTATACGAGCTTCTGGGGAGCATTGTGGAGCGACGCGACTCATCAGACGGCAGCCCAACGGCTCAACCAGTTCGTCCAAGACCTGCTGAGCAGCAACTTCATGAATGTGTTATCCCAGTACGGAGTGGGCACGGGCGCCGGCAGCGGCAGTTTTGGACAAGCTTCCTTCGTGTCGAATGTCGCCAACCAATTGGCCGATACGGACATTCAGAACACGATCCAGACAAACATCAACACGGGTGTGATCCCGGAGCCACCCGCCAGTAACAGTTCCCAGGTGCTCATCATCTATCTGGACGAAAATACCGAGGTGAATGACTCGAACCTGGGGGTGGTGATGTGCGAGCCTTCAGGCGACACGGCGTTCGGTTATCACAACAGCTTTACAACGGCGGCCGGGAATCCTTTCTACTACGGAGTGGTTCCGGCGCTGGATGATGCCTGCATTCAGAACTCGTGCGGCGGAAGCACCGGGTGCACCTTGCAGCTCAGCCAGACGCAGGAGCAGCGGCGCACGCAAGTCACCAGCCATGAATTTTCCGAGGCGCTAACCGACCCCAACCCGCCCACGGGCTGGTACGACCAGAACGATCCGAACAGCGGGGAGAACGGGGATATTTGCAACGGTGAGTCAGATACAATTTCTCCAACCACGAGTTCCAATGTTTGGACCGTACAACGGATCTACAGCAAGTACGACGATCAGCAAACTGGGGGCACAAATTACTGTCTGAGTCAGGTTGCGAGTCCTGAACCGCTGCTTCCGGGCGCGCCGAGTGCGACTGACGGAAGCAACCCCTAGGGATAGCTCTCTTCTGCAAAAAGGATTTTGGAGTGCGGCGGCCTGCCGCCGTACTCCAAAACACCTCACCCGGTTTTAGGCATTGGGAAAGGAGTGGACAGCCTGTGTGGCGAGCGGAACCCGCACTCTGGACCCATAGAACGCGTAATAAGTGATGAAGACGTAGCAAAGCAAAGGTACCGTCATGGCGACGGCCATGCTGCGGCTGAATTGATAAATTAACCCCATGGCGGGCGTAGCCACAGCGCCCCCGATGATCGCCATAATGATGACGGAACCACCCAGTTTGGTGGCGGGCCCCAATTCCTTGATGCCCAGCGCAAAGATGGTGGGAAACATCAGCGACATAAAGAAACTGGTCATGAACACAGCCCAAACTCCGGCGGCCCCCGGAAATAAAATCCCTACGCCCACCAGGGCGACATTGGCAACGCCGAAGATTCCCATGAGCTTGCTCGGCTGAATAAACTTCATCAGATAAGTCGCTATAAACCGGCCAATTCCAAAGGCCACAAGAGTCCCGGTCAAGAAGAGGCCCGCAACTTTCTCCGGATGGTGCGTGTAATCCTGGATGTACTGGATGAAATAGCTCCAGGTTCCCACCTGGGCCCCGACGTAAAAGAACTGAGCAATCACTCCCTGAACGAAATGCGGGTAACGAAGCAAATGGGAGAACCTGACATGCTGGCGGCGGGCCGCGGGTTGCCCCTCTTCGGCGACCTTGGGGAATTTGGTCTTCAGGATCAGCAATGCCCAAATGAAAACGACGCCTCCCAGAACCAGATACGGTGTGACGACCCTCAGTGTTTCATTTCGCAAATACGCCTCATATTTTCCTGCGGTCTTTAGGAGACTGATCTGGCGTGGGTTCAGTTCAATTCCTGAAAAGATAAAGACGGTTCCGATCAGCGCTCCGGTCACGGCGCCAACCGGATTGAAAGCCTGCGAGAGGTTGAGCCGCCTTTCCGAAGTTCTGGGATCGCCCAACACCGCAATGAAAGAGTTCGATCCCGTTTCCAGGAACGCCAGACCGCTGGCGATGACAAACAGCGCAAACAGAAAAAAGCTGTAGTCTCGAACGACAGCCGCCGGCCAGAACAGAAAGGTTCCCGCGCTGTAAAGGAATAACCCCGTCACCAGACCCGCCTTGTAGCCATACTTCCGCATGATGAGCGCCGCGGGCATGGAAAGAAGGAAGTAACCCATGTAGAAGGCTGATTGGATCAAACCTGCCCTGAAACGAGTCAGCTCGAACGACTTCATGAACTGCTTGATCAGAATGTCGTTCAGGTTGTTGGGAATCCCCCACAGTAGAAACAGAGCAGTAACCAGCACAAAGGGCAACGCAGTCCCGGGCGAAAACAGACGGGGTTGGTCATCCTTGTTGGTGTTGACTCTTAGGCTTGGCATTCGCGAAGCTCCGATGGCGGCTTGCCGTTACGTCGGTTCTCCCGGCCGGCGCTCCTTTTCATCCAACTATTGGGGACGCCGGACGCGGCGTCGCTGCAATAAGGGATTGCTGTTCTATTTGTTGCTGCCAGAAGATGGAGATCATCTGACGCCGCGTGAAGCCGATGGCAGGAGAGTATAGCCTATGTCCGAGCCTTAATTGGGCTGAATCATTCGGATGGGGCGGCGCGTGGTGCAGTTTGCCGTAGCACCACAGCCCTCAGCGCCGAGACCCGATACAACGATGCCGGGGATACCGCCGCCACAAAACGAACCGAACCTGACATCAGGTCGCCGCCGATGTTGACAACCTTGTGATTTTCACGTAGATTTTCGTGACGTACGTGAGTACTTGAGGGTGTGCTTGCCGCAATGAAAGAAAGCGAGGGCCGCCTGCACGATTCACGGCGGCCTCGTCTGCTATCACCGATGGATGACTCTCACGACGGCGACCTGGGCATGGAGCGGCGAATCACCCGCCGCGACTTTCTGAATGGAGTGGCGTTGGCCATCGGCTCAACGCTGCTGCCGGCGGGTGCGCGCGCGGATCATCTCGTCGTACTACCACCTCCCGAGGGCCGCGGCCCGGACCCCTCGGCGCAGGAGCCGCTCCTCGCGAAGGGCATTACCCCACAAGACCCACGCTACTATCCGCCCGCGCTCACCGGCATGCGAGGAAGCCATCCCGGCTCTTTTGAGGTGGCGCACGCCTTGCGGGATGGCGACTTTTGGAAAACGGCAGGCAGACCCGTCGATACGGGCGAGACGTACGATCTGGTGGTGGTGGGCGGCGGCATCAGTGGTCTATCGGCCGCGCATTTCTTCCGGGCGCGCGCCGGCAACGCGGCGCGCATCCTCATTCTCGACAACCATGATGACTTCGGCGGCCACGCCCGGCGCAATGAGATGGAGATTGGGGGCCGGATGCTGTTGATGAACGGCGGCACGCTGGGCATCGACAGCCCCACGCCCTACAGCCCTGTCGCCGATGGGTTGCTGAAAGAGCTCGGCGTCGATCCTCCCAAGCTCGCCGCAAAATGCGACGACCGCACGCTCTATCGCTCGCTGGGATTGAAAGCTGCCGTGTTTTTCGACAAGGAAACTTTCGGGGTCGATCGCTTGGTGACGGGCGTGCCCGGCGGGCGCTACGGCCAGCCAGCGGCAGCGAGCGACAAGGAGTGGAGCGAGTTTCTGGCGAAGACGCCGCTTTCGGGAGAGGTAAAGCGCGACATTCTCCGAATTGAGACGGCGAAGATAGATTACATGCCCGGCCTGACTTCGGCCCAGAAGAAAGACCGGTTGTGGAGGATAAGTTACAAGGATTTTCTGCTGAAAGTGGCCAAGGTCCATCCCGGCGTGATTCCGTTCTATCAGACTCGAACCAATGGAGAGTGGGGTGTGGGCATCGACGCGGAGCCCGCGCTCGATTGCTGGGCATTCGGACTGCCCGGCTTTCAAGGCATGCATCTTGAACCCGGCACGACTCCGCGCATGAGCTATACGGCAGCCGGGTATTACAAGACCGGCGGATCATACCGCTTTCACTTCCCTGACGGGAACGCTTCGATCGCGCGGTTACTGGTGCGCAATCTGATCCCGCAAGCCGTTCCCGGCAGCACCGCAGAGGACGTAGTGACGGCGAAGGCCGATTATACTCGTCTGGACCGCGCCGATTCGCCGGTCCGAATCCGGCTGAATAGCACCGTGGTTCGCGCGCGGCATCGGGGCGATCCGGCCTCCGCCAGAGAAGTCGAAGTGGTCTACGGGATCGAAAAAAAGGCCTACATAGTTCGTGCCAAAGCGGTGGTGCTTGCCTGCTGGAATATGGTCATTCCCTTTATCTGTCCGGAACTTCCCGAAAGGCAAAAGGAGGCGCTGCTCTATCTCGTCAAAGTACCGCTCATCTACACCACGGTGGGCGTCCGGAACTGGACCGCGTTCCAAAAGCTCGGGGTTCAGTTTGTGGACGCGCCGGGCAGCTACTGGATGGGCGTTGGTTTGAATCAGGCGGTGGACATTGGAGATTACAAGAGTCCTAAGTCGCCAGAGGAGCCGATGCTGCTCCACCTCTCCCGAACGCCCTGTCAGCCCGGCCTGCCTGTGAGGCAGCAGCAGATCGCCGGCCGGATCGAGATCTTCACGACCACGTTCGAGACCTTCGAGCGGAAGATTCGCGATCAGTTGGCGCGGACGCTGGGCGCAGGCGGGTTTGATCCGGCGCGCGACATTAAAGCGATCACCGTCAACCGCTGGCCCCACGGATACGGCTACGAATACAACCCGCTGTTCGATCCGAGCTGGCCGGAGTCCGAACGCCCCAATGTGATCGGCCGGAAACGCTTTGGCCGCATCACCATTGCCAATACCGATTCCGGCGCCACCGCCTATACGGATGTCGCCATCAATCAAGCGTATCGCGCCGTTGGGGAACTGTTTGCTTCATCCTCGTAAAGGCGGGTAGAGGTTGCGCTGATGGACGACTTCAATTCTAAAAAGGAAAAGGATTGATCCTATGAACGAGCATCGCTGCCCCGCTCGTGACCGCCATCTCGGCATGGATCGGCGAATCACCCGCCGTGATTTTCTGAACGGAGTAGCGGTGGCGATCGGCGCAACACTGATGCCGGTTGGGGGACTCGCTGACGAGGGTGGTCTTACCCTTCCAGCGCGGCCTCCGGAAGGCCAGGGCGCGGACCTCTCCGCGCAGGAACCGTTCCTGGCGAAGGGTATCACTCAGCAGGACCCACGCTACTACCCACCCACGCTCACCGGAATGCGGGGCAGCCACCCTGGGTCTTTCGAATCGGCCCACTTGAATCGGGACGGCGACTTCTGGAAGGCCGCCTGGAAGCCCATCCACACGGGCGAAACTTACGATCTGGTGGTGGTGGGCGGCGGAATGAGCGGCTTGGCGGCGGCTTACTTTTACCGCGCTCGCGCCGGCCGATCAGTCCGCATCCTCATTCTGGATAATCATGACGATTTTGGCGGTCACGCCAAGCGCAACGAATTTCACATTGCCGGCCGCATGCTGCTGATGAATGGTGGAACCATGAGCATTGAGTCACCGTTTCCGTACAGCAAGGAAGCGGCAGGATTGATGGCAGAGCTTGGCGTCGATCCGCCGGCGCTGGAAGCCAAGTGCGCCGACTGGCGTCTTTACAGCAGTCTGAACCTGAAGCCGGCCGTGTTTTTCGACAAGGAGACCTTCGGCGTGGATCGCCTGGTGACCGGCGTGCCCGGAGGCTTTTATGGCAGGCATGGCGCGGTGACGGAAAAGGAATGGGCGGATTTTCTGGCACAGACGCCGCTCGCAGCGGACGCGCAACGCGACATCACGCGAATCGAAGCGGCGAAGATCGATTACATGCCGGGCGTCCCGGAAGCAGAACGGAAGGACGGGCTTTCCAGGATGAGTTACAAGGATTTTCTCCTCAAGGTTGCGAAGGTTCATGCGGATGTGATCCCGTTCTATCAGACTCGCACCCACGGACTCTATGGTGTCGGCATAGATGCTGTTCCGGCGCTCGATTGCTGGGCGATTGGTTTCCCGGGTTTTCAGGGAATGAACCTGGGGCGCGTCCCGACACCGCGATTGAGCTTTACCGCGGAAGGCGCTGTGACGCCGAAGAAGCCCTATGACTTTCACTATCCGGACGGCAACGCGTCGATTGCCCGCCTGCTGGTGAGGTCGCTCATTCCCGGTTCTGCGTCGGGGCATACCGCAGAGGACATTGTCATTGCCAAAGTGGACTACACCCGGCTTGACCGAAACGATTCGCCGGTTCGTATCCGGCTGAATAGCACCGTGGTGCAAGCGCGCCACCTGGGCGACCCGTCTTCGGCAAAAGAAGTGGAGATCACCTACGCGCGTGACAAGAAAGTTTACACGGCGCGAGCGAAAGGAGTGGTGCTGGCTTGCTGGAATATGATGATTCCGTTTCTGTGCCCGGAATTGCCCGGCAAGCAGAAAGAGGCGCTGCGCTACGGGGTGAAGGTGCCGCTGGTTTATACCACCGTGGGCCTTCGGAATTGGACGGCTTTCCAGAAGCTCGGGATTCAGGCTGTGTCCTGCCCGGGGATGTACCATACGACGGTGATGCTCAACATGGCCGTGAATATTGGTGACTTCACGAGTCCGAAATCTCCCGAGGAACCCATCCTGCTGCACTTGTTGCGCACGCCGTGCCAGCCGGGGCTTTCGGCCAGGGATCAACAGCGTGCCGGGCGGTTCGACTTGTTCACGACATCCTTCGAGACCTTCGAGCGCAACATCCGCGACCAGCTTGCCCGCATGCTGAGCGCAGGCGGATTTGACGCGGCGCGCGACATCGAGGCCATCACCGTCAACCGCTGGCCGCACGGCTATGCTTACGAGTACAACCCGCTGTGGGATCCCGATTGGCCAAAGGGCGAAGCTCCCAACGAAATCGCACGGAAACAGTTTGGCCGGATCACGATTGCCAACTCGGATGCGGCGGCGGCCGCGTATACCGATCAGGCGATGGACCAGGGTTACCGGGCCGTGCAGGAACTTTTGAAGATGGTGTAGCTCTGCATGCAGAGTGTATCGCACCGAGCCGCGCGTTTGCTCCACGCTCTACGGTTCTTCCGTCCCGGCCCACCAGAGCCCAGGGCGAGAGAAGGCCCTCGCCGTGGCCACCCGTTATTTGGAGGCCGATGCTCTAGAAAACGAACTTCAGGGCAAATTGAAGGAGGCGCGGGGCCCGTGCGGCAGTGATTTCTCCGAACGTCGAGCCATCGTCAATATTCCCGTCCGGGTTCTGAAAATTGGCATGGTTGAAAATGTTGAAGGCTTCGGCCCGAAACTCGAAGTGCTTGCTCTCGCTGATCGGTATCTGCTTGAGCAGAGCGAAATCGAAATTATTGATGCCAGGCCCGCAGCAGATGGTCCGCGGCGTGTTCCCAAACGTCCCCAGAGCCTGCGTCGAAAAGACATTGGGATTGAAGTACTGGTTAGGAACAACCTGGCACGGACCGGCGCCGGAGGGGCCGGTGCCCGCCACGCAGCCCGCCTTACGCGGGTTCTGGGTCGCGAATTGGCCTGTCCAATTGGGTCCTGAAGGCGTCACGAAGATACCGTCGATGCCAAGGTTCTCGTCGCCGCTTTCGTTAAACAAAATGGGGAATCCGTCCTGCAGCGTCATGATGCCCGACAGCGCCCAGCCATCCACCAGCTTTCCCGCTACCCCGGTTGTCTTAGGAACCGGCAGTTGCCAGTAGTAACTCAGGACAAAGACCTGCGGCGCGTTGAAGAACGAATACGATCTTCGACACTGCAGGCAGCCCGGCAAGACACTTTCCTCAAACGTCGAGGCATCATCCAGCGATTTGCTCCAGGTATAAGAAGCCAGAAATTGCAGGCCGTGCGAAAAGCGCTTCTCCAGCGAGAGTTGGAGCGAGTTATAAGCGGAGTTGGCGATGGTGTCGATGGCGTAAGTGCTGCTAAACACCGGCACGCCGTCGGGTGGGCAGCCTACTCCCGTCGTCGGCTGACAATAGGGTGACGAATACGGCCGGAGGCCCACCAGCGTGATCGGTGGATTGTTGGGCCCAGTCACGGACTTTACCGAGCCATAAGGAAGATGTAAGGTTACACCGGCCGGGATCGAATTGGCAGGAATAAAGAAGGAACTGTCTTCGAAGAACGGGCCGCAGGCGGTCGGTCCCTGAATCTGGATGATGTCCAGGCACGTCTGGGGGCTGCCATTATTGATGTCATAATTTGCCAGGAGGCGGTGGCCCTGCGAACCGACATAACCGATCTGGAAAACTAGGTTTTGGGTGATCTCGCGCTGGATCGTAAAGTTGTACTGGTCGGCATACTGCGAGCGGACGTTCGGCTGCATTTCGCCGAAGAGCAGAAGCGGGCGGAACAGCGACCAATCCACGGGCTGGCCGCGCGGCGGATTCTTGATACCGTTAAACGGATTGGGCGTCGGACTGCCATTCTGACCTAGATAGGGCGTGTTGAAGAGGGTGTTAAATAGGACGGAGCTGCCGCCAAAAGGAGGTTCGGCGCTGAACTGCTCAAGCACGAGCTGCTCCATGGGGTTATAAAACATTCCCCAACCCATGCGCACACTGGTTTTGCCCGGGCCGCCCGTGAGCTTCGCCAGAAGCCCGCTGCCAGGGCCGGGACTCCAAGCCACTCCGATGCGCGGCGCAAACGACTTGTAATACGTCTGCGTCATGCCGTTCGAAATCCCCTTGTCGCCCGGCACCACGAGTCCAAGAGGGAACACCGATTCGCCGGCACTTCCAGGGTTGCAGTCCGTCGTCCCAAACGTTTGAATGAGTGGGTTGCCTGGGGAGAGCTGGCAGGGAAAGATATTGGTGGCTTGGCCGGCCCGATAGGTTTGCACCCGCTGACCTTCGTCTCCCAGCGGCGTGTCCAATTCCCATCGTAAGCCGTAATTCAGGCTCAATGACGGTCTGATTTTCCAACTATCCTGCGCGTAAACATGAACCAGGGTGTCGCGGATGTTCTCCCACTGCGCGCCGCCCTGGCCGAAGCTGTCCGGCAGGCCAAGCAGATAATTCGGCACAAGATCGCTGTATTGGGGGTCGTTAGGACCACCGCCCGTAAAGCTTAGGTTGCCATTGACGTTGTAAAACAACTCCTGGTCAAAACGCTGCCGCGTAAGGCCCCCGCCGAACTTCGTCGTATGATTCCCCAAGACCTTGCTGAAGTTATCCTCGCCTTGGAAGCTGCTCCCGATCTGTGGTAGCTCACCCTCAAAGTTGTTGCCGTAGACAAATCCACCGGCGAGACTCACCTGCGGTACGCCTTCATGGCTTGGTCCCAGGCCGGGCGTGATTCCGAGGCGGGGATTGGCCGGGTCGGAGAAGCAATCCGCAGCCGACACCGTCTTGCAGCTGTCGACCAAGAGGTGAGGATGCGCCGGATGGTTGTTCTGGCCCTGCGCCTCGCGGAACGCCGCAAAGCGGAACTCATTCACGGTGGTAGCGTTAATAGCCCAGGAATGCGTCAGGCTGATTTGCTGATAGCGAAAGCCATTCACGGAGCTAAACCCCGGAAGGTTAGGGCCGGCTCCCTCGAAGCTGGCAAACGGATCGAGCTGGTACGTATCATCGAAATAGTAATACGCGGTCAGTTGCTGTTGATCGTTGATTTTCTGGTCGATTCGTCCCGTGGCCTGATCATCCCACACCGGCTCCTCGAGGACGGCTTGATATTGGCTCGCGCCGATGTTAGGAAGAGGAACGAACCGGTTCATTAAGTCGAGAGCGGTTGGATCAAAGCACGCTGTGGGAATCTTGTTGTTGGGAAAAATGCTGGCGTAGGGAACGCTGCCGCCGGATTGGGACGGAAGCGGAACAGGGCCACCGATGGCCTGATCGCATCCTGGCCGCGAATTGAGGGTCTGCGCGACAAAATCATCGGTGATGGAGCCAGCGAAAGGGCTGGCCGTCCCAGCGGCGGAAAAATCGCCGTTGCGCTCTGCAACCGTCGGCACGGGAACGACCGAACCCGAAATTCCCTGTCGCAGGCGGCGGCCTTCATAAGAGGCAAAGAAGAAAGTCTTGTCCTTCTTGACGGGCCCGCCCAGCGTGCCCCCAAACTGATTCAACTTGAATGCAGCTTTTGAAGTATCAAAAAAGCCCCGGGCGTCCAGAGCATCGTTGCGGAGAAATTCGTACACGTCACCGTGAAAGGCGTCGGTTCCAGATTTTGTGACCACGTTGATTATGGAACCCGAATTGCGGCCATATTCGGCGTTGAAAGTGTTGGTCAGCACGCGAAATTCCTGAATGGTGTCGGGCGAAGGTTGGACGCCCGGTCCGTTCACGAACTGGTCGTTCGCGTCGCCGCCGTTCACCATGAAGTTGTTGTCGCGGGCGCGGCCGCCGTTGACAGAAACCATTCCGGTGGTGCCGCTTCCTTGGATGAAGCTGTTGCCTTGTGGAGATTGGACGCCGGGCTGGAGCTGGAGCAACTGGTAAGTGTTGCGCACGTTCAAAGGCAGTTGAACTACCATGCGCGAGTTCACCACCGCGCCAAGCTGGGAACTGTTGGTTTCAACCAAAGGCGCAGCGGCCGTGGTGGTGATCTCTTGTGTGACTTGTCCCAACTGTAAAACCGGATCAACCTCCGCGACGTGACCCAGGGTCAGCTCAATGCCGGTGTCCAGGTAAGTCTTGAATCCCGCTACTTCGACTCTAAGACTGTAGTGGCCGACCGGCAGAGTCGGAAACTCGTAAGCACCGTTTTCATTCGATGTGGTTTGCCGGATTAAATGGGTTTCCTGAAGCGTGACGGTAACTTTGGCGCGCGGAATAGGCAGGCCTTGCGGATCCTTCACAATGCCACGAATATCACCCGTGGTTTGGGCCAAGGCCGCGGCCACGAATGCCAGCATGACTGCGGTACAAAATAATGCCCTCGCGCACCACACAGCCCTCATGTTGTCCTCCCTCGAACCCTCAATTCACTTCCGACCCAATCCCCAACACTACTATAATGCCCAAAAGCTATAGTAAGGCGCGGCGCTTGTCAAGGATTAAAAGGACGGTGCGGAGAGTTCGAAAAGAGTGGACAAAGCAGAGTGAAAAAGGCGGGAATGGGCTGCAAATGCCCAGGTGAAACTTGACGCTCGCTGCTCAAACCCCAGTTCCAGAACTTGCTACCTCCGGGTTCCACATCAGAAGGTCGGGGGGGTGTTCACCCACACCACACAGGTTTCTTCCTTCCCTGGATTCCGCCATTGGTGAGGGGTGTTGCTTTCAAAGTAGAAGCTGTCCCCGGCACTCAAGCGGAACGGCTTCGCGCCTCCGAGCGAAATCTCAAGCTGGCCGCGGAGGAGGTAGAGAAATTCTTCTCCTTCGTGGCGATAGGATTCCCCGCTGCCCGCTCCGGGGGCAATGCGGAAAAGGTGGGGCTCCATGATGGCGTTCCCCCACGCCAGCAATTCCATCCTGACTCCCGGCCCCGCTTCAAGCACCTTACGGTCATCGGGCCGGACCCAATGCGGGTTGGATGTCGACGGATTGAAGAAATCCAGAACGCCGAGGTTATAAAAGCGCGCCAATTTCCGCAAGGTCGAAACAGAAGCATGGGTTTGGGACCGCTCCAGCGCGCTCAGGAAACCGACGGAGACCCCTGTGGCGCGCGCCACCGTCGCCAACGAGAGCCCTCGGCGAGAACGCAAGTTACGCAGCCTCCGGCCCGGAGAGGTGCGCTGGCGGGCGAGGCTGTGTGTTCCATCCACGCGTCCCTCGCTCGCCAGCATGTGAACAATCGCAGCGGCATTCATCCCCTGGCTTCGGCGCAGTAGGCGGGCGCGCTTCAGGAGCTTCACGTCCTGCGCCGTATAGAGCCGGTAGCCGCTTTGCGTCCGCGACGGGGCGATCAACCCGATGTTTTCCCAATCGCGAAGAACCGAAGCTGAGACACCCACCAGACGAGCGACATCCCCGATTCTTAAGTAG
>JBOGKI010000025.1:0-17248 GCA_050745605.1 Terriglobia bacterium
CCATTAAAGTCCCACCCATTTGGCGCCCAGCATCGATACGCAAACGAGATGGGATCAAACGCACCGGTATACTCAGAGCTATTGTACACCCTTATACGCGGCACAAGAAAATAATGGCTTCCCCGGGCAATGGTTCAGTTTGGTTTTGTAGCGGCGGTGTCCCCACCGCCGTCATGGATTCTACGGAGCTTCGGCGCTGAGGACAGCGCCGCTACAGCAAACTGTACCACTACCCTTCTCCGGGGAAGAGGGGGGGTCTGCGATGTAGTGGTAGCCACGACCCATTTGTCTTTCAATTCGTCGTAGGCTCTGGATTTTCCAGGAAAGAGCCCACCGCGAGAAAAACGCTCGCCGTGGCTCGCATTGCCAGGCTGTCCACCTGTTTCAGGCACAACTACATTAGAGGCTGACGGCGACGGCAGCGGGCGCTCTGCCTTGCGCCCAGGGCGGTTTGAATCCAGCGGGCAGGTCGCCGTTATCTTCACGAAAATATTGCCAATAGTTGGGACGAACGGAAGCGATGAGCTCCTTGCGGGTTTTGGTCTTGAGCGGCTTGCCGATATAGATCTTGCCCATTTTCTCTAAGGTCTGCTCAGAAATGGCGCCGGAGAACATCCAAAGCGGCCAGGTGAAGTTGGGTCCATTGGCGCGGCGCAACTTCAACAGCCACATCACGAGGGATCCCACGCGCCAGGCTGTCGGACCCCACCAGCTATATTGGCCGGGGCGCAGATTCAGCTTCCAACATTTCATCATCAATTGCCATTGCAGCGGCGTGAGCTGGCGCGTTTCGGTGACACCTTTGGACTTTTCCATCCGAGTATCGTGGAGCGGCGTGAAGATGGACGGTACCAGGAAGGCGAACAGCCCGCGGCGCTCGATTTCATAGATCAGGTCGAGCGTTGCCATCACGTCCTGATCGGATTCGTCCGGACTCCCAACGATGAGCGTCATCACCGGAAACCAGTTATTCTCGTTGGCCACGCGCAACCCTTCCAGCACGATGCTGGGCCAGTCCTCGATGGAAAATGGAACGCCTTTGCTGGGCATGATTTTCTTCGCCATGGAGACCGATCCTGTTTCCAGGCCGATCAGCGGCGAAAGGGCGCGTTTTTCCGGGTGGCTGCTCAGCCGCGGAAAGCGAATGGGACTCTTGGGAAGCAAAACTTCCGAAAGCTTCTTGATTAACAGCGGATCAACGACAAAAGGCGCGATCGTAGAATGGCTGAGGACGTGATGCTGGACGCCGGGAGTGTTGGCAATGCCGGAGTAGAGATCGAGCAAGGCTTCGCGGTTCGGGAAAAAGAACGGCGTTCCGGTCTTCACCTGGCCCCAAATAAACATATCTTCCGTGGCCAGCGAAATCTGGTTATTGCCCTGGCGGACGTTGGCCCGCACCGCGGCCATGATCTTGTCCTGGGGAATGTCGATTTGCGGGTTCAGGTCGGGCACGCAGAACCGGCACCGGCGGCCGCAGCCGGTGGTCATCTCCACCACGCCGAAAGTGGTGCGGGTTTCCGGCACCAGGATCGAGTCTCGTGAGACCGGATGACTCACGGCAATCGACCGTGGCAGTTCCTCGCCACGAATTGCCTTATGGAACAGGTCCATCGTCTGCCGGGATTCGCTTCGGCCCTCCACCACACAATCCACGCTGAGATCCTCAAAACTGTTGGTCTTGGTGATCTGCCATCCCCCTGATCCACCCACCAGCACCTTGAAGCTTGACCGGTGGGGGTTGGACTTAATCTTGTGAAACAAGGCAACGGAATAGAGCGAATTGATGGGCTGCCGGGATGAACCGAAGATGGAAGTGTAGACGCCTGCCGCAAACGTCACGCCCAGGGGGTTGTGGGTGGACACGCCCACCACGCGCGTGCGAGGACCAATAAAACGGTCCAGATCATCCGGATAGCAAACCACAATATCTTCAGGGCTAAACTCGCGCTGCAGCGAAGCCTCCACCAGGCGCGTTCCCGCCGGCATGTAGCGGGCCGAGCCGTCGGCGTTGCGCTCCACGTTCCGCCAGTTCGGATACTTGCTATTTAGCACCCATTCCATGTAGCCCGGCAGGGACGCCAGGGCCATCTGGATAAAATAGCCCGCATGGTCAATCGCCTCCGTTAAGGGCGCGGTGAGGACAATAAGCTTGCCGCCGTCCGGGGGCGTCCCTGCGACGGTGACGCGGTCTTCGTCTTCCTGACTTCGCCTGGCTAGAGCTTTCAAATGGCTCCCGTTTGATCTCATGAGTCGCCTCGCTCATTGCCCCAGCTTTGCTGCTCGTGTAGTGTCCAGTAATTGGGTGGCTACCGCAGCGCCGCCGTCCCGGCGGCATTTGCCGGCAAAGCCTGCCCTGAGCGAAGCGAAGGGATGCCGGCGCTACGGGCCCGCCGATTGTCCACTTATTTCTTGGACACCACACTGGCCATCTCTTCCCGCCCGTATAACTGATAATCGTACAATAGGATGACGGTGATTTCACGTCGAAATTGCTGGACCCCATCTTCAAACTGAATTTCAGGATGATGGAGTCCAGCGACGGAACCATTCTTGACAGGTTCCTTCCACCGGCCTATTTTGGAAGCGTAAGAGCGACTTTCCATGGACCCACAGGCTACCCGTCTCCCCGCCGTTGCCGGACGGTTCTATCCGTCCGCGCCCGAAGCCCTGACCAGAGCCATTCACTCCTTCGAAGATCAGGACCCGCCTCCGCACGTGATTTTTCAGGACGCCGTCGCCTGTCTCGCGCCCCATGCCGGCTATATGTACTCCGGGAGCGTGGCGTGCGCGGTTTATTCGCGCCTGCCCACCTGCGGTCGCTACATCGTTCTTGGCCCAAACCATTTCGGACGCGGCCAGCAGCTTGCAACCCTCTCCTCCGACTGGTTGACACCGCTCGGCGCAGTCACCGCGGACCGGACCTTAACGGCAGCGCTTCTTAGAGAATGTGAGGGAATGGCGGACGATCCCGTGGCCCACGCTGGAGAGCATTCACTGGAAGTCCAGCTTCCTTTCCTTCAGTACTTTGCGAAGGATTTCAGTTTCGCCCCCATCGCCATCGGCGACGTAGACTACAGTACGCTGACCAAACTCGGTGGGATCCTGGCGCGGCTGTTTCAATCCACAGGCCAGCGCACGATGCTGGTAGCATCCAGCGACATGAACCACTACGAGCCTGATGCGGTGACGCGAATCAAGGACCGAAAAGCCATTGAACGGATTCTGGCCCTTGATCCGTACGGCTTGGCTGAGGTCATCGATCGCGAGCAGATCTCCATGTGTGGTTATGCCCCGGCCATTGCTGTGCTCACGGCCGCGAAAGAGCTGGGCGCCATCAAGGGAGAGCTTGTGAAATATGCGACGTCCGCCGATGCCGGGGGCGATCCCACGGCCGTGGTGGGCTACGCTGGGATTGTCATTTATTGACGCCGTTGGAAATCATGCCGCCAAGCGGAAAGAGTCCGCGCCAGTTATCGCAGCGCACAAATTGAAGCTGCCACACCATCTCGGAAAACCCACGGCGCAAACGCCGTGCCGTGGCTACCGCCGCAAGCTTCATTTCGAGGGCAGAAAGAGGCTGGCTGCGCCAAAGATGCCAACGTTCCTCTGAAGCTTCGCAGGCAAAATCGGCGTCTTGGTCAAGAATTTTCGGTTGATGGAATAACGTGGAATCGTCTGATGGATCATGGCGAACAGCGGTTTGCCGATCTGGGCCACGCCCCCGCCGATGACGACCGCGTCCGGGTCCAGCATGGTCATCAGGGCAGCGAGCCATATGCCCAGATAAAATCCTGTTTCATCGAGCACCGTTCGAGCCAGACGGTCACCCTTGCCGGCGCATTGGGCGATCACTTCCGGCGTCAGCGCGTCCGGAGCAGCGTGATCGTAGTCGCGCAGCAGGCTCGGAACGGCGTGTTCCTGCTCCAACATCACCCGCGCGCGCCGCACCATAGCGGGGCCCGAGGATAAAACCTCGATGCACCCGAGCGTGCCGCAGGCGCAGCGGTAAGAGCTATTGAAATCGATGGTCACATGGCCGCCCTCTGCCGCCACTCCATTTTTGCCGTGATAAATCTTCTTGTCGATGATCAGACCGGTTCCAATTCCGGTGCTTACCGTGGCGTAAAGAACGTCGCGATAGCGCGCCGCGGCGCCAAACAACGCTTCCGCCAGGCCGGCCGCGTTCGCGTCATTCTCGACTTTGCAGGGCAAGCTGAAATAATCCGAGATCATGTTCGCCAAACGGATATTGACCCATCCGGGGAGGTTCGGAGGATTGATGACAAGTCCCTTCTTCGGGTTCAGCGGGCCGGGAGAACAAATGCCGATGCCACGAACTCTCTGCTTGCCTCCCGCCGTCCGCACCAGACGCTTGGCCAGGCGCTCGACCTGGCCATAACTAGTTTTGAAACCTTCAGCCGCGCGCGTGGGAACGCTGAGCGACTTCAAGAGCCGCCCCTTCAGATCCACAATGCCGCCGGCAACTTTGGTACCACCCAAATCGATTGCGACGATCAGTTGTTCCATTAAAAGAGTTCCGCCTTTTTTGATTGTCGAAGCGCTTGGCATCAAACCGCATTTTCTGACGGTCTGTCCGCCGGCCGGAAAGTGGGGTCACTCAGCCTCCGTGTGCTGATCCACCCGCAGACCCAGGCATCAGTGAGACACGGTGGCGTGAGGAGCTACGGACCCCACCCCCGCAGGTGCCGGGGCCGAGCGCGAGCTGGGCACGACTCGATAAGGAACAGGATTGACGGCATCAAGTCCTTCAACAGGCGCCGCGGCCGGCCTGAGCGAAGACCGGGGAGCGGCAGCTCCGCTGAAATGCGAATGGGGAACAGGAGACGGGCGGCCTTCGATGGCAGGGGATGCCGAAGGCGCCCGCCCGGGGTGAGTGGCGCCAGCCGGTGCTGCGCCACTCCTGAAGGGGGGCCGCGACGGGTTCGCAGCCGGAGGCTTTGCGGCAGCGTTTGGACCAGGCTTTAAGCTTCGCGCAGGCAGCGTTCGGGGTGGCGCCGCCCCGCCCTGCCTTCGCGGGCTCCCAACCGCAACCGAACCGTGGGCCATGGGCACGCCCGGCAGCATCGCCAGCCGAGTGGCTGGAAGGTCCGGCTTCCTGACTTTCCGCCCCTGTTGCGGGTCAACCTGCAGGATGGCTTGGGGAGTGACAGCGACTCCGTCTTGAAATTGCTTCACGCTCAGCGCGCGAAAACAACCGTGGGCCGAGCGCGCACATGGGACGAAGGCGCCCGGAAACGTCGTCGTCGCGATCTGGGGAGTCCAGCCAATCCAACCCGGCCCCTGGTACCAATTCACCAAGGCGGGTGACCAATTGGCGAACGAGTGCGGCACCCAGGCCCACCCCGTACCTGGTTCATATGCCCACTGGCCGAAGTGATAGGGCAGCCAACCCCACGGCTCGAAGGAAACCCAGGTGTATCCGAATCCCGGATACCACACCCATCGGCCAAAGGAATAGGGCGCCCAATTGTAAGAGACATAAGGACACCAAGCATAGCCGACGTCCGTGTAGTAGGTCCAGGTGCCGTAATTCGCAAGATCGCTCCAGCCGTAAAGATTGTTGGACGCCATTCCGCCGTAGTTGACGGGGTTGACCGACCCGGGACTGGAAGCCTCGGCCTGGTCCCGCGCTGCGACCCAGCGGTCCCAATCGTCCTGGGTGAGCCCGGACTCAACGTCATAAGGCTCACCGGAACCCGGAGCGTAGGTCAACACCTGGTTCTGGTCCAACTCGATGTTCCCCAGCGGCCCGGAAAAATTCGCGGCGCCGGACCACATCTCAACGCGCAAAGCCTGATCGTTGCGGTCAATTCGAAACTCGCATTCACCTTGAGGAGTGATAATCGAGTCCCCCACCTTCACCTCAAACTCGGCGCTGGAGTCTGAGAAGATGTGAACCGTCCCGTAGCCATTCTCGAAATTGATCTGGGTGGCGCGACGACCGGAATCTGAAATGCCAAGCTGGTCAAAATGGACGCTGGAAAGCTCACCCAGTCTGAGAGTGGAGGCATTTTCGAATTGAACTTCAGCAAAGCTATCTTTCTGCGTGGCCACCTCGTAGCCTTCCTGGATGGGGGTGTTGATGGCGGCCTCTGCCCACTCGGAAGAGTCTGATTGCAGGAGGCCCACGGTGCCCTCGACAAAGCTGAGGCGAACCACGCGGGCTTGGGAATCATCCTGAGCGTGAGCCGGGCGCGGAGCCACCAACGGAAACACCAGAACAGCAAGGGGCACGGAGAGGACGAGTCCAGTCAGGCGAAATTGCGGACGGAATTTGGTTCTCATATAGCCCCCTGAGTTGGCCCTGACATCCAGCAGGCCAACACGGTTAGGGACACTCAGACTACTTTGATTTCCAGTTTCTGTTGTCCGGTTGCGCCATCTGGAAATATGTGCGTTGGCGTGTCGCGTTCAACCCGGCCCTTGCCGTCAATCGCCCGCACCCGTACCTTGTAGGTTCCACGCGCCGGGTCAACCCAGGTATACCTCCAAAAGGTCCAGACAATGGGTGAAGGATTGCTGAAAAGACGCGTCGAGCGCCACGTGCCGCCATCATCGAAGCTGATCTCGACGCTCTTGATGCCATCCAGATTGCCAATGGCAAAACCCGCGAAGTCCAGTTTAGTGCCTGAGAGAATCGCGCCGTTGCGCAAGCCGGTGAAGCGGGCGTGAGCCCATCGCTCGCAGTCATCCGACCATCCCTGGCTCTCCCAATAGCCGCGCTGAGACGCCTTTACAAAGCTGACGCGGTTCACCCACTTGGGCTGCTTCATGCCAAATTTGCCGGGGATGAAAACCCGCGCCGGGTAACCGTGGATGGCGGGCAGGTCTTCGCCATTCATTTGGTAGCACAGGAAATTCTCTTCATTCCAAAGGCGCTCGAGCGGATGCCCGTGGAAAAGCCATCGGCGGCATAAAGCACCGCGTGGGTCGCTTCCGGCAAGGGCTGAGCACGCTCGATGAGGGGCTTCAAGGCGGTTCCGGTCCAGCGGGCGTTACCAATATCATGGCCCCCAATCGGGTCGGAGATGCATTCGAGGGTCATGATTCGCTCGAAGCGAGGAAGGTTGAGCAGCTCGTGGTAATCAAGCGCGAAAGGGTGAGCGACGAGCCCGTCAAACTGGAGCCGCCAGCGATCGGCATCAACCGAAGGGGTGCCGCCCTTGGTGGTCACGTAAAATTCGTCGTTCGCCGTGATGGCCATGAGCGCGGCCCGGTCGCCGAATTTCTCAAAGGCCTTGACGGAAATGCCATGCGGGCCCCGAAGCCCATTCATGTATTGACTGAAGAGGCCATATTCAACAAGGCCGATTCCACCCGCCACCCCGGCAATAATGAATGTTCGACGGTGCATTGATCCTCTACCTGTTCCCGACTTCCCTAGAGCACTATCTTAGCATGGCGGCCGCCTCCGGCCCGGCAAGCACACCGCGCCACCGGGCAAGCCTCCACGATATATACTGTCCACAACAGGAGGAGCATCATGCTGAATGGCAAGTTGAGGCTGGCGACGATTGAAGGCGATCAAAAGCAGTTTGTGGCGATGTCGGGCGGTGGCCACTCGTTTGTCGTGGATACGGAAGATGGGAACACGGGGGCGAGACCGGTGGAACTGGCGCTGCTCGCAGTAGGAGCTTGTACGGCAATGGATATTATTTCCATTCTCCGCAAAAAAAGGCAACCGGTGACGGGCTATGAAGTGGAGCTCAGCGCCGAGCAACGGGAAGAATACCCTCAAACCTTCACCAAGGTTACCATCAAGCACAAGTTGCGAGGGAAGATTGATCCGGAGGCAGTCAACCGTGCCATCGAACTTTCCGAAACCAAGTATTGCTCGGTAGGCGCCATGATTGCGAAGAGCGCAAAGATTGTGGCCTCATTTGAAATTGCGCAGGATGGATCTGAGGTGGGCAACGAATAACCGGCGGAAGGTGTTTCATGCGGGTTTGACGGCCGTCAAGCGGAGCGCGCCGAAGGCGTGATCGAGCGGTGGGGTGGGAAAAAGCTCAGGGTGAATCAGGTAGGCGAGGATTTCCAAGCTTTCGACGATCCGCGGTCCGGGGCGGCTGAAATAGGAAGAGCCGTCCGTGGCATAGACCCGGCCGGATTGAAAGGCAGGAAGATTGAGGGCGCCCGGAAAAGCGGCGAGCCATTCGCCTTCTTTTAAGTTCCGTTCCAGGCCGAACCCGCAGCAGGTGAGGACGATGATTTCCGGCGCGAACTGCACCACTTTTTCCCAGGAGACACGGTAACTCGGCTTCTGGTCATTGGAAAGCGCATCCCGGCCGCCCGCAAGGTCCACGAGTTCCTTCATCCAATGCCCGCCGCAGTAGGGCGGATTCACCCATTCCATGGAGAACACCCGCGGCCGCGCCGCAAGATTTACGGTGCGCTGCCGGACGCCTTCGACTCTCGCTCGCAGTGAATCGACCAGTTCCCTTCCCGCCTGCTCGCGCCCGGTAGCTTCGGCGACCGTCAGAATATTTTCAAAAATATCATTCAATCCATGCGGCTCCAGGTTGATGACGCGAGGACGGGAACTTAACCCGCTCACGGCTGCTTGGACACGGTCAAAGGAGACAGCGCAGACATCGCACAGCCGCTGCGTGAGGATCAAGTCTGGGGCGAGGCTTTCCAGCAGGTCTTGATCGAGATCGTAGATTGATCCCTGATCATCGAGGGCGGAGCTGACCGCTTTATCGATTTCAAGGCTGCTCGCGCCCGGTGGAATGGCGCTGCGGGTGACCTGGGGGAGGCTCAAGGCTTCGGGAGGAAAGTCACATTCGTGAGTGACGCCCACCAGTGAATCCGCAAGGCCCAAGGCAAAGACCATTTCCGTAGAGCTCGGTAGGAGAGAGACGATTCGCATGGAAGGCTTACAAACCCGGCTGAGGTGTCATTCCCAGCCACTATTGAGACCGATGACTTTTTTGATAAGCGGTCAGTAAAGTTCCGGCTAGCGGGTGGCGGCGGTTGCCACCATCCCGCGGCGCTTCACCCATTCGTAGGTCCCGAACAAAATGCCGCACCAGGCGAGGTCTCCGATGATTTCGTTCCGGAAGAACGGCAACCCGGCAACGTAGCATTCCGTGAGACCCTCGAAATTGCGCGGGTACATGCTCCAGGCAGCCCAGACGCCGAAATTGGTGAGCAGGAAGAAGCTGACCGATCCCACGATGGAAGCCGTCGCCACGCGCCCCAGCGTAATCTTCGATTGCAGCACCCAGCCGATGAACCCGATCAGCAAAAATCCTGTCCACGTATAGGGGCTGAACCAGGCGTAAGCGCCGTGATAAAGGAAGTGGTCTACCAGGAAATCGCTGAACAGCAGCGCCGCAAATGGAACCGCCAGGGATTCAATCTTGTTGCGGAACGTAGCGCCACAGAACAGGAACATCGCCGCCAGCGGAGTCACGTTCCACGGGTGCGGCAAAATCCGGAAGAGCACCGCCGCGATCACAAAAAGATAGGCCATGCCGAATCTCCTTTCGAAGAGGCATTATAGCGGAAATTTTCAAATCGCGCGCAACTAAGAGTGGACATACAAGTGGCGAAAAACAAGCCGAGGCGAATGGCCTATTAGCTTGTCTCTTGTCATTTGCCTCTGGGCTCTCCTCAACGGGCCTTCGCCGTATCACTCGAGATCTCGCTGTAACGGTTGCGAGCCACCACCAGATAATGAATGGCGGAGATAACGGTAATTGCCGCCGCAAGATAAATCCAGAAGGTCAGGAAGGGCTTTGTGATTCCGGCAAGATTGGCTTTGAAGCCAAGCGCCGCAATGACCGTGGCCACCTGCACCGCAGTGCACGCCTTGCCAAGATAGGTGGGCGGAAAAGGGCGATAACCGGCGGCCAGGCTGATGAGCAAGGCGACCAGGAGGATACCTCCATCGCGGGTCAGTACGAGGATGGTGAGCCACCAGGGGAGTACTCCGCCGAAGGACAGGAAGAGGTAGGCGGCGGTGAGCAGGGTCTTATCCGCAATCGGGTCCAGCGCGATTCCGAGCGAAGAAACCTGGTGATATCGCCGTGCCACCAAGCCGTCGGCCACGTCCGAGACGGCCGCCGCGGCGACGACTCCCAGCGCGCCCGCGTAATGACGGTCCAAAACCATGATCGCAAACAGCGGGACGAAGGCCAGCCGCAGAATCGTAATCTGATTTGCGGGCGTGAGCACTCGGGAGGACATCGCCAATTCGTGACTATAAAAACACTGGATGAAGAGTGTCAATCACCGGACATGGAAGGGACGTAAATGACCTTGAATGGTGGTGAAAAGGCTGTGGAGTGAAAATCACGATCGATCGGGGGACTTCAAAGAGCCGTGCGCCAAGCGGAAGCTAGCCTGGCCGTCACACCTGATAGGGCCGCAGGTTCGGCGCGGGACGCAAGACAGCCTCAGTCACTCTTTGAATCTGGTCAAAGGCAATCTGCGGCGAAAGCTCCTTCAGGGTCAAACCCTGGGGCGTCACTTCAATCACCGCCAGGTCGGTTACGATCTCATCCACCGCACCGGCGCCGGTCAAAGGAAGGCTGCATTGCTTCAGGATCTTCGGTCTTCCGTCTTTGGTGGTGTGCTCCATGGCCACAATCACGCGATTGGCGCCGGCCACCAGGTCCATGCTGCCGCCCATTCCCTTCACCATTTTGCCCGGAATCATCCAACTGGCCAGGTTGCCATGTTCATCGACTTCCATTGCACCGAGGACGGTCAGGTCCACGCGGCCGCCGCGAATCATGGCAAAGGAATCCGCGCTGGAGAAATAGGCAGTCCCCGGAATTTCAGTCACCGTCTCCTTGCCGGCATTGATCAGGTCCGGGTCCTCTTCTCCGTCGTAAGGAAAAGGCCCAACTCCCAGCATGCCGTTCTCCGATTGCAGCACCACTTCGATCCCCGGTGGAATGAAATTCGAAACCAGCGTGGGGATGCCAATGCCCAGATTGACGTAATAGCCGTCTTTTAATTCCTTCGCAATCCGGCGGGCGATTTGTTCACGCTTGTCCATGCTCAGAATTTCCTTAAAGCCCCGAAGAGCACCGGGATGGAAGCTCAGCGAGTCAAAAACGGCTACAAGCCCCATCGCTCAGGCCCACATCGCCTCGTCACCGGCTTCGCACGGTCCTTTTTTCAATCCGCCTCTCGTAATTCTGTCCTTGAATAATGCGCTTCACGTAGATGCCGGGCGTCGCAATGGAATTCGGATCAAGAGAACCCAGATCAACCAGTTCCTCAACTTCCGCGATCGTTACCTTGGCGGCGGTGGCCATAACCGGATTAAAATTGCGGGCGGTGCGGCGATAAATCAGGTTGCCCCAGCGGTCGCCCTTCCACGCTTTGATGCACGCGAAATCCGACCGCAGCGCGCGCTCCAACAGATACGGGCGGCCGTCAAACTCGCGGACTTCTTTGCCTTCCGCCACCACCGTGCCGAAGCCTGTGGGCGTGAAGAAGGCGGGAATGCCCGCGCCTGCGGCTCGCATGCGTTCGGCGAAAGTGCCCTGCGGGGTCAGCTCCAGTTCGATTTCTCCCTTCAGCGCCAAGTCCTCGAGCGTCTTGTTCTCACCCACATAGCTTCCAATTACCTTGCGGACCTGACCGTTCACCAGTAGCCGGCCCAGACCAAACGAATTCACACCGGCGTTATTGCTGATCACCGTTAGGTTCTTCACGCCTTTCCGGCTGATGGCGTCAATCAGGTTTTCCGGAATGCCACAAAGCCCGAAGCCCCCGAACATAATCGACGCGCCGTCAGGCACATCGGCGATGGCGGCATCCGCATCGGGAAACGTCTTATTCATTCGAGAAGGGTCTCCTGGCCGTGACCGGCGGCAATTCAAATATGTGATACGTCCTCAAGTGAGCCGATCGTAAGCCTTCAGGTTGCCGATCCGTGGGTAGAGCGCGTAGCGCCTGCCTTCAAGAATCTGCTTGAGATGCCCCAAGTCGCGAAAAGCCCACTCATAAATGTATTCCTCCGCCGTCATCTCTCCGGCCTGATGATGCACTCCCTTGCGTTTCAACTGGCTGGGCGAAGGGTGCGAAGCCAGCGGACGTTGATCTGGCGCTGCCGGGAAAGAGACTCCAATGACCGGTAGGGATCGATGCGGTTGTAATGCAATTCCATCACTCTCTTCTCCTGATCGAACAGCGGCAGGAGCGGGCGTTCTTCAGTCACAATGGCATGAACCCTCGCGCGCATGCCGAGTTCCTCAACATCATCGAGATGAGCGAGTATCTACTGAACCGACCATTTGTGCTCCGCCGGGCGAGTCTTCATCTGTCGCAACGGGATTTGATGGACTTCGCGGCGCAACTTCGCGGGAGTTGTAGCAAGAGTGTCAAGCGCCTGCTTTAGCATAAGATGCTCTCCAGGCGGATAGTATACCTTAAGCGGAAATCCTGGTAATCTTAGACTCCTTCGGGTCTCTTTAGCATTTTGGTGGACGGCTCGGGTCCAATCCCAGATTTCGGGCCCATCTCTCGGGGACGAGAGAAATTCCAAAGAACAGAGGAACTCGTATCATGCGAAGGTCTGTGTTTGCGCTTTGCTTTATCCTGGCTTTTTGTGGCTTGGCGCGGCCCAAAGATTGCCCCATGACGTCATCCCATCCCACTACCAGATGACGTTCGAGCCCAATTTCCAGCAAAACAACTTTACAGGCGATGAAACAATCGACGTGCGAATTTCGAGGCCCACCAAGACCATCACTTTGAATGCACTCGAAATTCAGTTTCACAGCGCAACCGTCAGCGTCGGCGCCACCACCCAGAAGGCGCAGGTGGCCACCGATCCAAAGGCGGAAATGGCCACGCTGGCCGTTCCGGATACGCTGGCGGCGGGGCCGGCCAAAGTCCACATCAAGTTCGTCGGGCTGCTCACCGATCAGCTCCGCGGCTTCTATCTGGCCCACGCCAACCACCGCGAGTATGCGGTCACACAGTTTGAGCCGACGGATGCGCGGCGTGCGTTTCCTGGCTTTGACGAACCGGCGATGAAGGCGACTTTCGCGATCACCCTCATCGTGAACAAGGACGACACGGCCATTTCAAACGGGCACATCGTTTCGGATACGCCGGGACCCGGGCCCGATAAGCACACGATTAAATTCTCCACCACGGCCAAGATGTCTTCCTATTTGGTGGCTATGCTGGTGGGCGACTTCACGTGCCTGAGTGGCTCTTCCGATGGAGTTCCCATTCGCGTGTGCGCGACACCGGACAAAGTTCAACTGGGAAGCTATGCCTTGAAGTCCGCCGAGCAGATTCTGCACTTTTACGATCAATATTTCGGCATCAAGTATGCGTTTGGCAAGCTGGACCTGATCGCCATTCCGGATTTCGAAGCCGGCGCGATGGAAAACGCCGGCGCCATCACTTTCCGCGAGACGGCTCTGCTGATCGATGACAAGCGCGCCTCGATCGGCGCGCATGAGCGCGTCTTTGAAGTGGCCGCGCACGAAATGGCTCATCAGTGGTTCGGCGATCTGGTGACGATGCAATGGTGGAACAACATCTGGCTGAACGAAGGCTTTGCCACATGGATGAGCACCAAACCTGCCATTGCACTCCATCCCCAGTGGGATCCGAAGACCCAGGAGGCGCTGGGGACGCACGGCGCTCTTGGCCTGGATTCACTCGAATCGACGCGATCCATCCAGGCGCCTCATGCCGAGACTTCCGCCCAGATTAATCAGCTCTTTGACGGCATCACCTACGGAAAGACGGCGGCGGTATTGCGCATGCTGGAATCCTACGTGGGGAGCGAGGAGTTCCGGAAGGGCATCAACGTCTACCTGCAGGAACACGCTTATGGCAATGCCACGGCCGCCGACTTCTGGAATGCCATCACGCACGTTTCGAAGAAGCCCATTAACGAAATCATGCCCACGTTTGTCAATCAGCCGGGCGCGCCGCTGCTAACGTTGCACGCGCAATGCGAAGGAGGCGCGGACGATATCACCCTCAGCCAACGCCGCTACTTTTTCAATCGCGATCTCTTCGAAGCAGGAACCAAAGAGTTGTGGCAGATTCCGGTTTGTCTGAAGTCAGCCCCGGGCGATGGCCATCCTGGCGCGGTCCGCTGCCTGCTCCTGAAGCAAAAGCAGCAGACTTTCAACCTGCGCGGCTGCAGCTCCTGGATTTTGGCCAACGCCGATGCTCGGGGCTATTACCGGTCGGCCTATAGCCCGTCAATGCTTTCGAAGCTCACCGTCAAAGCAGAAACCGGGCTCACGCCGGGAGAGCGTATCACCCTTCTGGGCGACGTCAGCGCCATGGTTGACGTGGGCAGCGTCAACATCGGGGCATATCTGGATCTGGCTGAGGCATTGCGCAACGATCACGTCAGCGCCGTCATGGAAGATCTCACCGCCGCTCTTCAGTATTTCGGAAGATATCTGGTCAGCAGTTCCGACCAGGCTCAATACCGGGCGTGGGTGCGGCAACTGCTTCAGCCCACGGCCGAGCGTCTGGGTTGGAAACCTGCTCCGAACGAAAGTGATGACCAGCACACTTTGCGGGCGAGCGTGCTCGAGACTTTGGGCTACACGGGCCGCGATCCTCAAGTGCTGGCGGAAGCCTACAAGCTGGCTGAGGCCTACCTGGCTGACCCTTCAGCCGTTGATCCCACCCTCGTCAACACCGTCATCAACCTGGCGGCGCTCAACGGTGACGCGAAACTCTACGATGAATTTCTCGCCCGGACCAAAACCGCCAAATCTCCTGATGGGTATTACCGCTACCTCTTCGCGCTTGATGATTTCACACACCCTGATCTGCTACAGCGCTCGCTCCAACTGGCGATTTCTCCCGACGTGCGCGACCAGGACTTCACGCGCATGATGGGGGGAGTGATGCGGAATCCAGTGGGGCGGCAAATGGCCTGGGATTTCGTGAAGTCACACTGGCCGCAGGTAAAGAGCAAACTCTCAACTTGGGGCGGGGCCGGAATCATCTACGACACGGCTTCATTCTGCGACGCTCACGATCGTGACGGCGTGATCCAGTTCTTCAAAGATCATCCCATCCCAGCCTCAGACCGGGCGTTTAAGCAGACCGTCGAAGCCATCAACATCTGCATCAATGAAAAGTCGCAGCAGCAGTCGAATCTCTCGGTATGGCTCGAAAAGCAACCGGGCGGCTCGCAAGGACAGTAGGGTTCGCGCGGCGGAAGGGCGGGGTTTCAAACCCGCCACAGCGCCGTCCGGACACATCCGGCTTGAGCCGCAGAATCCACCAGGGTTTCGGAACTCGCTTATAAAGTCGCCTCAGGTGCTGAAGCCGGCCCTTCCCCACCCGAAAACTTGACTCATTCACGCTATGTTTCGAAGTTCAAGGCCGCTAGCGTTTCCTCAACCGGGTTCGCAGGTGTGCGGCGCGCTTGAAGTCTTGTTCCATGGCGCGTTCTGAAAGACGCAGCTTGATCGCTTCGAGCTTCTCAATGAAGGCGTCGAGGGAGTCCTGAATGTTGTCCCGATTGGTAAGGAGGATGTCACGCCAAAGGGAATAGGGGCTGTCGGCCAGGCGGGTGAAATCGAGTAACCCCGGACCCGCCAGGTCACCGCTTTCCATGGAACCTGTCTCTCGCAGTTCGTCCAGAAGGCTGGCAAGGCCGGTCGAGAGCAACTGCGGGAGGTGGCTGGTATACGCCACCACCTTGTCGTGTACTTCAGCCGTCGTGACATGCAGCCGCGCGCCGAGCCGCTGGATCAACTCGCAGAACGCCTTGACCCGCGAGTCTTCCAGGTCTGCGGTTCGGAGTGGTGTTAAGGCGTAGGAGGTCTTCGCGAAGAGCGTGGCTTCCGCCGAATCGATTCCCGATGTCTCTTTTCCCGCCAGGGGGTGCCCGCCCAGAAACAACGCTCCGGAATTGAATGACTCCCGGGCCCGGCGGCAGATCTCCACCTTGACGCTTCCCACGTCCGTCACCAGCGCCGCGGGCTGCGCCTGCCTTGCAAACCAGGGGATCAAGAGCGAGATCCTGCCAACCGGCGCCGCCAGAATAATCAGGTCGGTCCCACGAACCGCGGCTTCGAGGTTTTCATCACTTTCGTCTATCGCCCCGCGCTGCAGAGCTCGCGCCAGCGTGGACCGCCGGTCGATGCCAATCCGAACTCCCCGGAACCCGGCGGCTTTGAGCGCAAGCCCCCAAGAGCCGCCAATGAGGCCGGTACCCACGATGGCAATCCGGCGAAAGGGTGTCTTCATCGCTCGTTGATGCGAAGTGCCTTGCAGTGGATTGCCTTTCACTTAACCTGTTGCAGGACCGGCCGGTCTGACTGCACAGCGGGCTCAGGCCGGCAGAGCCGTGCGGCAATGCTCATAGGGTCCGGCTTACGGCCGAAACGATCATCCGCAATTCCTTCATAAGCACATTGAACTGTTCGGGATAAAGAGCCTGTGGCCCATCGCTGAGGGCGTTCTCCGGATCATGGTGCACTTCGATCAGCAGGCCGTCTGCGCCGGCCGCGACCGCGGCGCGCCCCAGAGGTATCACTTTATCCCGGCGCCCGGAGGCGTGCGACGGATCCGCGATGATGGGGAGGTGCGACAGCTTGTGGATTACCGGAATCGCGGAGACATCCAAAGTGTTGCGGGTTGAATTTTCAAACGTTCGGATGCCGCGCTCGCACAGAATCACATTATAATTTCCGCCCGCCATGATGTACTCCGCCGAAAGGAGCAGTTCCTCGAGGGTGGCGGAAATACCACGCTTCAGTAATACGGGCTTCGTGACTCTTCCCAGTTCGCGCAGCAGATTGTAGTTCTGCATATTGCGCGCGCCGACCTGGAACACGTCCACGTACTCCAGCATCATGGGAATCTGCGTCTGGTCCATCACTTCGGAAACCACCAGCAGGCCATGTTGGTCCGCAGCCCGGCGTATCAGCTTGAGGCCTTCCGGCCCCATGCCTTGAAAGCTGTAAGGAGAGCTGCGCGGCTTGAACGCGCCGCCCCGAAGCACACGAGCGCCGCAGCGGGCCACAACCGCCGCAATCGTGTCAATTTGCTCCGGGCTTTCCACGCTGCACGGACCCGCCATCACCACCACTTTCTCGCCGCCGACGTCCACACCTTTCCCAAGTTGGATAACTGACCCTTTGGGACGAAAATGGCGGCTCGCCAGCTTGTAAGGCGAGACGATGCGATGGACCTCCTGGACACCCTCCATCAGCTCCACTTCTCGCGTATCAAAATCCACTTTGTCGCCCACCCCGCCCAGCAC
>JBOGKI010000026.1:0-17116 GCA_050745605.1 Terriglobia bacterium
GCGCAAAGCTTTATACCTCGAATATGAGGCTTATGAGCCCATGGCGCTCCGCAAGATGCACGAGATTGGTGCAGAGATCCGCCAAAGGTTTCCTGTTGACCGCATCGCCCTGGTGCACCGGACCGGCCGGCTTGAAATTGGCGAGACCAGTGTGGCGATTATCGTGACCTCTCCGCACCGCGGGCAAGCGTTTGAGGCCTGCCGTTACGCCATTGACCGGCTGAAGCAGATCGTTCCCATCTGGAAAAAGGAGCATTTTGAGGATGGGGCGGTTTGGGCCGAAAGCGAAGCCGGAACGCAAATCATCGAAAGGTCCCGAGTCTGAACCGGCAGAACTGAGGCGGTCCGGGCTGTCTGCATCGCCGATGAATCGCTCGCTGCTGCCGCACCGCCAATATGGAAAGCTTTCTTGCAACTGCCGTCGAAATTGCTCGCGAGTCCGGCGCCTTGCTTGCCACGATGTTCGACCGTCCCCACACCATCTCCTACAAACGCCCCTCCGACATTGTGACCGAGGTGGATCGCCGGTCCGAAGCCTTGATTATTGAGCGCCTGCGCAGCCACTACCCCCGGCACGCGGTGGTGGCGGAAGAGGGTGGCGGACAGAAGACGGCTTCGGATTACTGCTGGTATGTTGATCCTCTGGATGGAACCACCAACTTTGCTCACGGATTTCCCGTCTTCTGTGTTTCGCTGGGGTTGACGTTGAAAGGCGAGATCATTGCGGGTGTGGTCTACGATCCGATGAGGAGTGAGCTCTTCACCGCGGAAAAGGGAGCTGGAGCCTTTCTCAACAATAAGCGGATTCATGTTTCCAAGATAGACTCGCTTGCCGCTAGCCTGCTGTCCACAGGGTTTCCGCCTTTCGCTCAAAATCACGAGCTAAACATCGAATACTATTACCGGTTCACGCGGCTATCCCATGGCGTACGGCGCGCCGGTTCGGCCGCTCTCGACTTGTGTTCGGTGGCCTCGGGCCGCTTTGAGGGGTTTTGGGAATTGAAGCTCAACCCCTGGGACAAAGCCGGCGGTGTGCTGATGGTCCTGGAAGCGGGCGGCTACGTTACGGATGTAGCGGGGGAATCATTCAATCTCCTGGGAGATGACATTTTTGCTTCAAATGGGCTGGTGCACGGCGCGATGGTGCAAGTCTTCGCGGACGTTCTGGCAGGCCGTGCCAAAGCGTGAAAATCTTTGCTAACCGCTCGCTGCGAAGCGATCAGAGGTTGTCATTCTCAGCGAAGACCTCATGGGCCTTCGGCCCAGCACCGTGCATGAAAATGGCGTAGGGGGCACCGCTTGCGGCGCCCTGGGGCAGGGCAAGCCCTACCCCTACGGCGGGACGTCGAATAACTGGCGTATTTTCAACGCCGCGTCGGGTCATTTTCACAGTAGGAAGCTGTTGATCATCAAGGAATGAACTTGGCAAGCCGGTTTGAAACAAGAAAACACGGGACGAAAGAGACTTTAACAACGCTTTCGCTGGACGCCTCCGAGGTGCCGGTCCGGACGAGCCAGTTCGCTAAGGACCCCATCGTCACCGAGGTTGATATCTGGTTGCGGCGACTCTCCAGAGGCCACGACGGGCTTAGCATCATTCATCTCACGGACATCCATCACGGCCTATTCACGCGCCTGGCCCGCGTGCAGCGCGTCGTCGAGATCGCCAATCACCTGAAGCCGGATGTAGTGGCGCTGACCGGCGATTACGTGACATTGTCACCGGCTTACATCGGGCCGGTGGCCCGCGCCCTGGGGAAGCTGCGCGCCCGGCTGGGCGTGTTTGCGGTCTTGGGCAATCACGACTTTCAGGTCGACGCAGACGCCATGGCGGAGGCCCTCTTGGATCAACAAATTGAGGTCCTGCGAAACTCCCATCGTCCTCTCCGCGCCAATTCCGGCATTTTGTGGCTGGTTGGGGTGGATGATCTGTGGTCGTCCTCAGATGATCTGCCCTCTGCCTTGCAGTCCATACCGCCGCGGGATGCCAGGATTCTTCTCTGCCACAATCCCCGGGGAATCCATCAAGCTTCTCACCATGGTATTGATCTTGTTCTTTCCGGGCATACGCACGGCGGGCAGGTTCGTCTGCCAGGTATGCAACGCCTTTACCGGTCAAAGCTTGGAAGCCGTTTCGTAGAGGGTTGGAACCGGCTTGGCGAAACGCAGATTTACGTCAATCGCGGGATTGGCAAGGTCGTTGTCCCAGTTCGCGTCAGTTGTCCGCCTGAAATCGCCCGGATCGTTCTTCACCGCGCCTAAGCCGTCGCCTCGGGGAGCGATCGTTTCTCTTTGCGATCGCTGCCAGACCTGTGCCTGCCCATTACCCCCAAAAAACTGTCCGGCCCATCTCATTTAGCAGCTTGCAATCTGTTATGCTGAAACGGGTTCGGACGTGCGGCTGGCATTCTGCTCCGAGCGGGGTATTCGCCGTTGCTGGCAATCGAGTTGGTTTTCTGGTATAAAGGGCGGCCCGGTTCTTCATGTCAAATCCTGCACAAGTGATTCGTAAGAAACGTGACGGCACTCGCCTAGCCCCTGGAGAGATTTCCGAGTTTGTCCAGCTCTATACGCAAGGTGATATTCCGGATTACCAGGCTTCCGCCTTCCTGATGACGGTCTATTTTCGGGGTCTGGATGAGGGCGAAACCAACGAACTGACCCGCGCCATGCTTCACTCTGGCGCAAGCCTGAACCTCTCTGATCTTCCGGGTCCAAAGTTGGATAAGCACAGCACCGGCGGAGTCGGTGATAAGACCTCCCTGGTGATTGCGCCTGCCGTGGCGGCTGCCGGCGGAGTCGTCCCCATGATCTCCGGCCGCGGCCTGGGCCACACGGGTGGAACTCTTGACAAACTCGAAGCGATCCCGGGATTCCGGACTTCGCTTTCGCTGGAAGAGTTTCGGCGGGTTCTGAACTCTTGCGGACTTGGACTTATTGGCCAGACCGCCGAAATAGCTCCTGCCGACCGCAAGCTTTACGCCTTGCGCGACGTGACGGCGACGGTGGAAAGCATTGCGCTCATTAGCGCATCCATTATGAGCAAAAAGCTGGCCGAGGGAATCGATGGGCTGGTTCTGGATGTGAAGACCGGTTCCGGCGCCTTCATGAAGACTCTGGGAGATTCCCGTATGCTGGCGGAGAGCTTGGTGGCCATTGGCGAGGGATTTGGCAAGCGCGTTGAGGCCCTCATCACCGACATGTCGCAACCCTTGGGCCGGGCCGTTGGAAATTCGCTGGAGGTCGCCGAGTGCCTGGAAGTATTAAAGGGCCGCGGGCCAGAAGATCTGCGGGAACTTTGCCGCGAGCTGTCTGCGTCGATGCTCGTGCTGGGCGGGATCGCGCCGTCGCACGAAGAAGGCCGCCGGCGTTACGATGCGGTGATTGCCGGCGGATCAGCCTTGGAAAAGTTCGAACGGGTGATTGAAGCGCAACACGGTAACCCTCATATCGTTGAGGATGACTCCCTCCTGCCCCAGGCAAAATGGCAGGAGCGATTGGCGGCTTGGGCCAGCGGGAGCATCGTGTCCATCGATACCGAAGCCGTCGGCTGGGCGGCGATGACCCTGGGAGCCGGCCGTTCCCGTCTCGACTCAGTGATTGATCCTGCCGTGGGAATTGTCTTCGAAAAGAAGCTGGGTGACCGGGTTCAAACGGGGGAGACGCTCTGCACCGTTTATTTGAACAATGCTTCGTCTTTGCCGGAGGTGATGGCGCGCCTCCGCCCCGCCATTCACATCGGGGACGAACCCGTTCAAGCTTCTTCGCTCATTAAGGAGAGGATCATACCTGCCTCAACAATGGGCGCCCCGGTGAGGACAATGGCCGAATGAACCGCCTCCCGGCACTTCTCGGAATCATCGTCATCTTAGCGGTTGCCTTTGCCTTCTCCAAAAACCGGCGGGCGATTCGATGGCGAACCGTCGGCTGGGGGCTCGGCCTGCAGCTCATCATCGCTTTGTTTGTGCTCAGAACTTACCCCGGCTATTGGCTGCTAACGCAGGCTTCCACCGTCGCCACCCGCGTCCTGAATTATGCGTTTGCGGGTTCGACCTTCGTTTTCGGTTCACTCGGCAATCCCAAGGGCGGGTCCGGCGTCGTCTTCGCGTTCCAGGCCCTTCCTCTGATCATCTACATCGCCTCACTCTTTGCGCTGCTCTACTATCTGCGTATCCTGCCGCTGTTCGTTCAGTTAATCGGGAAAATTATGTTCAAGCTGATGGGGACGAGTGGCGCCGAGTCACTGGAAGTAGCCGCCAGCATCTTCATCGGTCAGACGGAAGCCCCGCTCGTAATTCGGCCGTTCCTGGATGATCTGACGGAGTCCGAGCTGATGACGATCATGACGGCGGGGATGGCCCACATCTCCGGCGCCGTCCTGGGAGCGTACATTCTTTTTGGGGCCGATGCGCGCCATTTGCTAACGGCTGTGGTGATGACGGCGCCCGGAACGATTCTTCTGTCCAAGATGATCGTGCCTGAAACCGGCAAGCCCAAGACCGAAGGGGAAGTCAAGTTGATCATTGAGCAGACCTCGGTCAACGCCCTGGATGCCATTTCTCATGGTGTCACGGACGGGTTGTATCTCGCGCTGAATGTCGCGGCCATGCTGATTGCGTTTATCGCACTGATCTACCTGGCCAACGGGATTCTGAGCGTGGCCCACACCCGCCTGGAGACCGTCTTCGGATATGCGCTGGCGCCCGTCGCCTGGCTTCTGGGCGTTCCGTGGAAGGATGCCATGCAGGTTGGGAACCTGATGGGTATTAAGCTGGTGTTGAATGAGTTCGTGGCGTTCTCGATCATGGGACATTTGAAAGGCCACATAGCTGCGAGGTCGTTCACCATTGCGACGTATGCGCTTTGCGGATTCTCCAACTTTTCGAGTATCGGAGTTCAGATTGGCGGCATCGGCGCGCTGGCCCCTTCACGTAAACAGGATCTCGCCCGCTTGGGATTCCGGGCGCTGCTGGCAGGGACGCTTGCGAATTATTTATCCGCAGCCATTGCTGGACTGTTATTGACATGAAACCACTCGCTTCGGTAAGCGCTGGCCAGGGTGCTGCGAATCCCGGCTACGAGCAGGCTCGGGCGGCGGCCGATTATATTCTGAAGAAGGGCAAATTGTGCCCGCGTGCCGGGATTATTCTTGGGTCCGGGCTGGGCCACGTTGTTCAACAACTAAAGTTGGCAGCCAGCATCCCTTATGGCTCCATCCCCTACTTTCGAAGTCCAACCGTAGAGGGGCATGGTGGTGTCTTGCACATAGGCTGGTGGGCTAGCGTGCCCATTGCAGTGATGGCAGGCAGGATGCATCTCTACGAGGGTTACTCGCCGGCTGAAGTAGTGCTGCCGACTCGAGTCATGGCTCTAGCCGGCGTTGAGATTCTGGCCGTCACTTGTGCCGCAGGGGGAATCAATAAACGCGCAACTTCAGGGACCCTGATGATCTTCAAGGACCATCTGAATTATCAGGGTCTGAATCCTCTGGCTGGACTGCATGACCTGCGCTGGGGCGAAAGATTTATTGATATGACACAGCCCTATGACCCCGAGCTGCGGCGGATCGCAGCGCGCACCGCGAAAAGCGCCGGGATTCGGATGTTTGAGGGAGTCTACGTGTCGTTGCTGGGGCCCAGCTTCGAAACTCCGGCAGAAATCCGTGCTCTCGGCAAGCTCGGAGCGGACGCCGTGGGTATGTCCACGGTTCCCGAAGTGATCGTGGCGCGACAGGCGGGATTGCGCATCCTCGGCGTCGCTTCAATTACAAATCGCGCCGCCGGTCTCAGTCCCAAGCCTTTGAGCCACGAGGAAGTGCTGCACGCAGGCGCACAAGCCTCACGTAACCTCGCGAAACTCCTCGAAGGCGTGTTGGGGGAATGGGCCGGGGGTCGGTCTGGCAAGAAACCAGGAAACCGAAAAAGGGCGTGATCGGATCCTTGAGGTCTTCAAATCCGGTGGAGCGCATGGGCAGTGCAATCCGGCCGCTTCTATGGGTCTGCGCCATGGAACGTGGTCTGTACCCTGCATGGTGAGGCTCGATGATTCTGAAGGGCAGCCGGTTGTTGTCCCTTGGCGAATTCGGTGGAAGCAGAGGGCGAAGCAGGTGCGGTTGGCAGCTCTGAGGAGAAATGGAACTACTTTTACTGGGCGTGAGCATGGGTGTCGTCGGAGGGCTCATTCCCAGCCCCCTGCACATGATCGCTCTCGCTCAGGTGGCGCTGAAACGGTGGAACCGTGCGGTTCGGATTCTGATCGGACCTCCCCTCGCCATCGATGGCGTCCTGTTGCTGGTTACTTTCTTTTTCTACCAGTATGTTCCCAGAAACATCGCCCGCATCGTGGCGTATGCGGGGGGCGCCTATCTCATCGTTTACAGCGTCTACGCTTTGCTTTCCATGCGGGGAAAGAGTCACGAGGAAATGGCGGAGTCGCAGGGTCTGACGTATGCCAGCGTCACGGCTGCATCTTTATCGGAGCTCACTTCTCCGGGCACCTGGATTTATTGGATGACCATTGCCGGGCCGATTCTGGCGGAAGGAAAGCAGCGGGGCTACTGGCACGTGGTCCCGTTCTTTGCCGGGGGGCTGATCGGCTATTATGGAGCGGCTCTGATTAGTTTGGTTCTTCTCGCCTGGGGCGCGAGCCTTCACAAGCATCTGCGACAAAACCTGCTGTGGATCGCGAATGTCTTGTTGTTGGCCTTCGGCGTGGGCTACATACTCCATGCTTACCTGGCGGGTTGATTGACAGCAGCGAAGCCGGCGGCACAAGTGACTCGTGGTTCCCGCCTCCGGAAGTGCGCTCAGGCGCGCTGCCCGTTAAAAAGGCTGCGCAAATCGGCAAGGTGAAGGTCTTTAAAGTTTTTGACGATCCGGTCGGCGCGCGTCTGGCTTTGTAAGTCTTCGAAGGGAAAGGTGGAAGCGATCGCCACGCATTTCATGCCGGCCGCCTTCACCGCCTCGATCCCCACAAACGAATCTTCGAAGGCTACGCACCACTCGGGTTTCGCATTCAGGCGTTTCGCGGTTTCCAGATAAATCTCGGGATGAGGTTTGGGCTGCTTCACATCATCGCCGCTGATCATAAATTTGAAAAAGGGGCGGAACTTCAACGCATCCACCACAAATTCAATATTCTTGCGCATGGCGGAGCTGGCGACTGCCAGCGGAACGCCGGAGTCGTGGCACTCCACAATGAGCTTACTCAATCCGGGCAGTGGGATGGCATGGGGACCAAAGTTGTCGCGAAAAATCTGCTCCAACTCCTCACTCAGCCGCTTGTTCTCCGCGGCCGGCAGATTCGGTCCAAAGAAGTAGCGAAAAGCATGATCGTTGCGCTGCCCAAGAATTTGACGGGGCAGATCAGAGGCATCGTACGGGATGGCGTGGGCATTCAGAAGATCCGTCCATTTCTGCAAGTGAAATGGATTGCTGTCCACCAGCACCCCGTCCATGTCAAAGATCGCGGCCTGAGGCGGCGCGGAATTGAAAGCCACTCAGATTCTCCAAATGATCAGTGTGAATGGTAGCGTGAGATCAAGTGGCCACGCTGAAATGATGCGCTGCAGGGGGCCAAAGTTGCAGCCGGAAAGGGACGCGAGCCCGCGTGAGTTCCAGTCGCTGGAACCTCTCAGAGCTTCGCTCGTGCGCAACTGCCGCGAACAGCACTCATGCCGGAAGCGGCCGCAACGCGGCAAGGAGCCTTTCCGGGCTATAGGTATTGATCACGCTCTTCGCTTCCATCCATCCGCGGCGGGCGGTGGCCACTCCGAAGCGCATGAAGCGGAAATGGCTGGGATCGTGCGCGTCGGTTGAGATCACGATTTTCATTCCTTTGTCGTGCGCCAGGCGGACGTGGCGGTCGCTCAAATCCAATCGTTCCGGGTTGCCGTTCAATTCCAGGACGAGCCCGAATTTCTTCGCCGCGTCAAAGACCCGCTCCACGTCAAAGGTGAACGGATCGCGTCTCAGGATTTGCCTTCCGGTCGGGTGTCCCAGGATGCGAACGTAAGGATTCGCCAGGGCCTTCAGAATTCGCTCCGTCATTTCTTCCGGCGGCTGGTTCATGCGGGAGTGGATGCTGGCCAACACGATATCGAATTCTTTCAGAAGCGAGTCGGGATAATCGAGGCGGCCATCACCCATGATGTCCACTTCCGCTCCCGCCCAGATTTCAATGCCCGTTACCTTTTTGCGCGCAGCGTGAATCTGCCGGATGTTTTCAAGGGCCCGCTTCTCATCCAGCCCGTTCGCTACGGTCACGGCCTTGGAATGGTCGGTAATCAGAATGTAACGATAGCCCAATCGCTTGGCGGCCTCCGCCATCTCTGCGGCGCTGGTGCGTCCGTCAGAGGCGGTGGTATGCATTTGCAGATCACCTTTGATTTCGGAAAGCTCCACGAGCTTCGGCAAAGCGTGGGCCTCCGCCGCCTCGATCTCACCCATATTTTCACGGAGCTCCGGTGGGATCCACGGCAGCCCCAGCCGCTCATAAACTTCTTCCTCCGTGCGGCTGGCCACGTTGCGCTCCCCTTTGAACAAGCCGTATTCGCTGAGCTTCATCCCCAGCTTCTTGGCCCGTTCGCGCAGGACGACGTTGTGTTCCTTCGACCCGGTAAAGTACATCAACGCCGCGCCGTAAGATTCCTCCTCCAGCAGCCGTACGTCCACTTGCAAATCCTGATCCAGCTTGACGCTCACCTTGTCTTCACCCTTGCCAAGGATCTGAGTAATGCGGGGAAATTTCGCAAAATGATTGGCAATGGCTGCGTGGCCAGATCCCGTCACAAGAAGATCCAGATCCCCGACAGTCTCGCGGCCGCGCCGTAGTGAACCCGCCGGCGTGACTTGATCAACGCTCTTACACCCCCGCAGGTAAGCCGTCAGTTCTTCGGCGGCCTCAAACGCGGTGTCCAGACGAAAACGTCCCGCCGCGCGGCGGTGGACCTCAATGGCCTTCAGAATGTTTGCTTCAGATTTCTCGCTCATGCCCGGCAGGCCCCGTAACCGGCCCGCCTGGGCCGCGGCTTCGAGGTCATCCACGGATTTGACGCTGAGTTCCTTGTAAAAAGTGCGGACCTTTTGCGGCCCCACGGTTTGAAGCTGGAGCAGACCCAGAAGGCTTTCGGGGACTTGTTTCAATTTTTCCTGGTGGAATCGGGACTGTCCCGTTTCCACCAGCTCCTTGATTTTATTGGCCAGATCAGCGCCGATGCCGGGAATGTCAGTGAGCTTTCGCTGTGGATCGCGGACGATGTTCTCAAGCCGCTCCGGGTAACTTTCGATCACGCGCTTAGCCCGGTCATAAGCGGCCGCCTTGAATTGCCACTTGGCATCCTCTTGCAGAATGCGCGTGAGGTTTGAAAGATCCTCAAAGACTTGAGCGATATCTTTGTTTTCCATGGGTCCTCAGTTGGCTTAAAAAAGGGAGACACATAAAGAATAACACTTCAAGCCGACAGACGAGATATCGGTCGGGACCGCGTCGTGGGTTATTTCGATTGTAGCGTGGGCGTCCTGCCTGCACTTTCGCCGGCTGGAAGCCCGCGCGAGATCCTAGATTAGGACACTGCGGGCCGTTCCGTCGGAATCGCACATGGCGTGATAAGATTAAATCGGCCATGGGGATGCGTCTGGCGTGACTTCGAGCGTACCCGCCCGGTCGAGAGTCTGGCTTGCTGAATTGATGGTACGTCGCAATTCCGGTTTTCAATGAACTGAATGACCGTGGACGAACTTACCTTGAGCGTCGTCATTCCGGTGTTTAACGAGGCCGAGAATATCCGCCCTCTGGTGGATGAGCTAAGGCCGGTCTTATCCGAATTCGGCGAGCGCGCCGAGATCCTCTTTGTCGATGATGGCAGCACGGACTCGACGCTTGCCGAAATCAAGAGCGTCCAGCAGGCGGAGCCGCGCGTTCGCGCCTTGCACTTCAAGAGGAATCTTGGGCAAACGGCGGCCATGGCGGCAGGCTTCCGGCATGCGCAGGGAAGGGCGGTGGTAACGCTGGATGGAGATTTGCAGAATGACCCCGCAGATATTCCGAAGCTGGTGGCGGGCTTAGAGGATTGGGATGCGGTTTGCGGAATCCGTACCCGCCGCCAGGATGGGTGGATCAAGAAAATCTCTTCGCGCATCGCCAACGGTTTCCGGAACTGGGCTACCGGAGATGATATTGTGGATACGGGTTGCACTTTGAAAGCATACCGGCGCGAGTGCGTGCGCCAACTTGAGCTCTATCACGGCATGCACCGCTTTCTGCCCACGTTACTGAAGATGCGGGGATACCGCGTGGTCCAGGTCCCCGTACATCACCGGCCTCGGCTGCGTGGCCAAACCAAATACGGGACGTGGGGAAGGCTGGTGATAGGACTTTCCGACCTTTACGCGGTGCGCTGGATGAAAAAAAACCGGATCGATGACTCGGGAGTTGTGGAGATCGTCGAGCCGGTCCGCAAAGCGCAGGGTTCGCTTAAATAATGGCTCGCGACAAAAAGCTGTGCGGTGACGTGACCCGATACGCATGCAACCTGCCCAAAACGATTTGAACTCTCCTCAAGTGAATTCCAACCCCACACTTCCAGAGGGCCGCTCTGCTTTCAATCGCCAAGCGCTGCTCCTGCTGATTATCTCCGCCTTTTTCTTCTTCGTGGGACTGGGAAGGTTTCCACTCCTCGAGCCGGACGAAGGCCGGAACGCCGAAGTGGCCCGCGAAATGATCGTGTTGCACGACTTCATCACCCCGCACTTCAACCACCTGGTTTATCTCGATAAGCCCGCCCTGTTTTTCTGGATGGTGGCCGGCTCCTTCAAAGTGTTCGGGTTGAGCGAATGGGCCGCACGGTTTCCTTCCGCGCTCATGGCGCTGGGAACGGTCCTGCTGGTGTGGCTGATGGGGCGGAGCATGTTCCGGGGCCGCACCGGCTTTCTTGCGGCTTGTGTGGCCGCCAGTTCTCCGCTGGTGATCGCGTTTTCGCGCACCGTCATTTTCGATATGACACTGGCCTTTCTGGTGACGCTTTCCATGTTTTTCTTCTGGCTTGCTGACGACGACGCCGGCCGCAGGCACGGCTATGACTTTCTGGCGTTCGGGGTGATGGGGCTTGCCGCCATCACCAAGGGCCCGGTGGGTTTACTTCTTCCCCTGCTTTCCATCTTGGTCTATGCCCTCTTGCGCGGTGAGTGGAGCGCTCTCCGCCGGATTCGCTGGGGAATTTGCGGGTTGATTTTTCTTGCCGTGAGCATGCCGTGGTTCCTCGCAGTATGGGCGAGGCATCCGGACTTCCCACGATACGCCTTCTGGGAGGAAAGCCTGGTTCGGTTTGCAACGCCCGCCCTGCATCGTTCCGGCGGCGCGTTCTACTACGTCCCGGTTTATCTGGCCGGCTTTCTTCCCTGGAGCTTTTTCCTGCTCTTTGCGGGACTTAACCACCTGCGGCGTTGGAGAAATTTGCGGCAGGAGGCTCAGAAGGCTACACTCTTCCTGATCGCCTGGTTTGCCCTGATTTTTGTGTTTTTTTCGATCTCCCACTCCAAGCTTCCTGGCTACCTGCTGCCCGCCGTGGCGCCCATTAGCCTGCTGATGGGCGGCGTGTGGGATGAGGTGCGAAACCAGAGTGGCGGCCGTGCGCCCGATTGGCTGAGGGGTGGCTTTGCGACCCTGATTCTTCTCGGAGTGCTCGTGGACGCGAGCCCGCAGCTTTTGCGTTTCCACGGATTGGCAGCCCGGCTCAGCCACAAAATGCCGCCTGCCGTGTATGGCCTCCTGAAGCCGTCGGTCATCCTGTCCGGTATGATTCTGTTTGCGCTCGGATTTCTCGGCAGAAATCTCTCCGGCAGACTGCGCGGAGAGAGGTGGGCCTGGATCACCTTCATCCTGTTAGTCGCAACCACTCCTCTTCTGCTCATCCGTTGGATTAAGCCCCTCCATTTATATTTCGAGGCCTCGTCAAGCCGCGCGCTGGCTCAACAAATCCTTTCCAGTCCCGAACGCGACTTTCCGGTGTATGGGTATTTCTATTTCCGGACAGGATTGCCGTTTTACCTCCGCCGGCCCGAAGGTCTCATCACCCGGGATGGCGATGAGATGACCAGTAACTATGTGATGAGCCGTCTGCAATGGATGCGCGGGCAAAAAATGAAGTTTCCAGTTTCCCCATCCCCGGCGCGTAAAAACTCGGCTTGGCCCGGCGGGGAGGGCTCAACGGCGGCCACCCGAGAGCCGATCCTGATGACTCCACCCCAGCTTCACCAGCTCGCGGCCTCACCCCCGGGCCCCTTTCTGCTTCTGGTGCGGAATAACGAGGTAGGACAGCTTAACCGGATTGCAAACGACCTCGATCCGCTCTGGACGGGTTGGGATTTTTCGGTCTGGGCAAAGCGCCCGTGAGGTCACTGTGCACACCGTGGCTGGGCGCCGAAGTGGGCTACGGTAAATGATGCTCGTAATCATCACTCGAAAATGCGCGTGGGACCGTTGCGGCAGCTACGGCGAGCGGTTTTCCTCGCCGTGGGCTCTTGGGGGCGGTAAAGGCCCACGACGAATTTGAAAAGCCATTCGTCGTGGCTACCCCGGCTGGGCGCGATTAGCAGCATTATTTTGTGTTGCGTACTTAGCTCGCCGCCATCGAAAAACACCAGCCCGCGCGCCGGGGCGATTGCTGATCGCTGACTGCTGAAAGCTGATCGCTTCTTCAATCTCATGTGTGGAATCTGCGGCATCCTCAACTTGCGCCTCGACCCCGATCCCGATCTTCACCGGATCGACGCCATGTCCGCGCGGATCGTCCATCGCGGCCCGGACAGCGCAGGAAAATTCGAGCTCCCCTATCTTGCTCTGGCCATTCGCCGCCTCAGCATCATCGATCTCGAAACGGGCGATCAGCCTCTCAAAAATGAGTCTGGTTGTCTCACCCTGATCTTCAATGGGGAAATCTACAATTACCGTGAGCTCCGTTCCAAGCTCATCGACCGCGGTCATCAGTTTCGGACGCATGGGGATGGCGAAGTGATCGTCCACCTCTACGAAGAGCTGGGCCTGGACTTCGTCAATGAATTGAACGGCATGTTTGCCATGGCCTTGTGGGATCAGGAGAACGCCAGGCTCGTTCTGGCGCGCGACCGCGCTGGCGAGAAGCCGCTCTTCTACTCCCGGCAGGTGCCCTGCTTCGTTTTCGCATCCGAGATCAAGGCGCTTCTCGAATATCCAAAGGTGGCCCGGACACTCGATGCGGAAGCTATCAGGCAGTATCTATCTCTCGGGTACACCCCGGCGCCGCGCACCGTCTTTGAGCAGATTCGCAAGCTGCCGGCCGGGCACCGCATGGTGGTGGAGCGAGGCGCCATCCGGATCGAGCCGTACTGGGAACTCCGAAGGTACGTGCGCGGCCCAGGTTCGTCCGTTCCCAACCGGACTGAGGTAAAAGCCCTGGTGACAGACCTGCGCGGCCGTCTGCGCGAGGCGGCCGTTTCCAGGCTGGTGAGCGATGTCCCGCTGGGTGTTTTCCTGAGCGGCGGCGTGGACTCCTCGACGCTGGTGGCGCTGATGAGCGACTTGAGCCCGGGGAACATCGATACGTTCTCCGTGGCGTTCTCCCAACGATCCTTTAACGAGGAGCCCTACGCCAACTTTGTCGCCCGCCATTTTCACTCCCGGCATCACGTGCTCCCGGTAGGCGATGGGGAGCTGGTGGAAGGGCTGCAGTTCCTGGCGGGCCATCTGGATGAGCCTCTGGCGGACCCTGCCGTGATTCCCACCCACTTGCTTTCGCGTTTCGCGCGCGAGCACATCAAAGTAGGACTGAGCGGCGAAGGGAGCGATGAGCTTTTCGGAGGTTACCCGACCTATCTAGGCGCTCGGCTCGCCGAATACTATCTGCGGCTGCCCGGAGTTGTACGGACGCAATTCTTCAAGCGCCTGCAGAAACACTTGCCCGTCTCTCCCGGGGCGGTTCCTATGGGTTTGTTCCTGCGCCGGTTCTTTGCGTACGCGGAGATGGGCGCGGCGGAGCGGCATCTCATCTGGTTCGGAATGCTGTCACCTTCCGAGGTTGACCAAGCGATGTCCCCCGAATTTCGCGGCCTGCAACAGCCGCAGGAGGCGCGCGCTGCGCTTCTGCGGGAAGCCATGCTGGGCCTGGGCTTTGAGGATACGCTGGCGGAGCTGCTCTACCTCGATTTCCATTTCTACCTGCAGGACAACCTGCTGGTGAAAGTAGACCGCGCCAGCATGGTCCACTCGTTGGAGCTGCGCACGCCTTTTCTGGACCAGCGCCTGATCGAGTTCGCCGCGTCCATTCCGGCGAAGTTCAAGGTTCGCCGCTTTCACTTGAAATACATCCTGAAAGAAGCCGTCCGCCCCTGGCTGCCCAGGCGAATTGTCGGGCGCCAGAAGCGAGGGTTCTCCGTGCCCACGGCTGGTCTGCTGCGGACGGCGCTACGCAAGACCGTGGACGAGGCTTTCGCGGAGGATCGCCTGAGAAGTCACGGGCTTTTCGACTCCGCATGGATCAGAAAGAGGATTGAGGAACATCGGGAAGGGAAGGCCGATCACCGCAAATCCCTATGGACTCTACTTTGTTTTCAGCTTTGGCACGAACGTTGGGGAGGAGCATAAGAGCCTGTGACAACCGCCCCTGTAGCGGCGGTCTGTGACCGCCGGTCTTTGATTTCTCAAGAACTTCCGCGCTCCCCGATTTGCATCGGGGCAGGCGCCGAGCGCCCCTACAGTCCGGAAATCGGCCCTATCACACCGGCCCATCAGGAGGCGTCACTATATTCTGTAATCGTCAGTAGAGGAATCACTCTGCCATGCCCAGGCGGCTTATGAATTCCGGGACGAGCGCGATCAAGAGGAGCCCCTCAGTGTTGCGCACCCGCGCGCCGCGGCGTTCGTTATTCACGAAAAAGGAACAGGACGTCATCCGAAGATTGAACACACCGGCCACAGTTCAGCGATTCCTTCGCGCCCTCGACTACAATTGGGAACAGGAAGGGGAAACACTGCGAACGTTTCGTGAAGTGTTGCGGCACGGCAACGTTCACTGCCTGGAGGCGGCGCTCTTCGCCGCGACGGTTTTAGAGCAGCATGGCTATCCGCCGCTTTTGCTCGATCTCGAATCTCAGGACAAGCTGGACCACGTCCTGTTTTTGTTCCAGAGGAAGGGGCTCTACGGCGCGGTCGGACGTTCGCGCGATGCGGGATTGCATGGCCGGAAGGCCCGCTTTCGCTCCGTCCGGGCGCTGGCGAGAAGTTATGTGGAGCCTTTCATTGATGGGTCCGGACGGATTCTGGCCTTTGCCGTTTTTGACCTTCGGAATTTGCGGAGGTGTGACTGGCGGCTTTCTACGAAGAACGTCTTTGCCGTTGAAAGGACTCTCATTCATCTGCCCCACAGCACGCTCAAAACATCGAAGCGCAAGTACGAGGCGGCGCTCCGGCACTATCTGGATTTCCGGCGGAAGCACCCGAACCAGCCCGCCACCTACTATGCGGACCGCCATCTTTGGATGTGATGAGGGAAGGTGTGGCTTGCGGTGCGCCAGCCGCCAACTCGGTCGGTGATCTAGCGGAAATTTGTCAGAGCTCGGTGACGCCGCTCGAATCACCCGAGAGATCAATGCGCATGATCCACTGGCAATTCAGCCTTTTCTCTTCAAACCACTGCTCGAGCGCCGGTTGATCAGGTGACTCCACTTCGAGGAGCATGCGGCCGGCCAGTTGGCTGGCAACCGAGCGCCGAACCTTGACTTCGCCGGATTGAAGCAAGCTCGCCATGAGTTCGCGGATAGCCTGCTTGGTAAGGCAAGCCGTGGTGTGTGCGGAAAAGTATAGAGCCATCGTCTTTTGGAATCCTCAAATGTTGGTTTTTCGGATTAAACCGCGTACCGGGAACTGCGCAAGCTCGGGCGGAGCATCTTTGGAGTGCGAGGTGTTCAGCGATTTCGCACCGCCGACACCAGCAAGCCGGCCTTTTTCTCTAATCGAAGGGACCTCTGAAGGTCTCCGGCCTTGGAAGCCAGGACTGCCTGGTCAAGGAACAACTGAGCGTCCCGGAGTGTCTTGCGATCTGCGGACGGCAAGGCCCTGCCCCTTAAGCGCGTGATCTCAGCCTGGAGGCGCGCGGTCAAACCATCGATTCTTCCCCTGAGACCCGCTGTCTCAGCCGTCTCAATCGACGGTTGGAGGGGAGGCGCGTCTGCCAGTTCTCCCGCTGGCTCCGATTCCACGGGAGGCGAGGGCTCGGTCCTCGGCCGCTTGGGTTTTGGTATGGGAGCTGCGGGCGGAGGGGAGGCTTCAACCTGCTTCGCAGGCGCGGGCTGGACGGCCGGCGGCGGAGGCGGTTCTTCAATCACCATCGCTTGGCCCGGCTCAGCCTGGCTCTGCTGGCCGGCGGGTGAAGGGGCCGGCGGTACGTAGACGAGCCGCAACCCGCTTTGCCGCTTGGGGCAGCCCAAAGAGACCGTTGCGAGGATGATAAGAGGAAAGAGAGCTTTGTTCTTCACGCCAGCCGCCATTAAAACGTTCCGCAGCGATTCGTCGATGCCCGCGTGCGGGATGAAGCCCGGGAAACAAAGGCAAGGGAATCTCTTGTGCGCCTCGTCACGATGACCGCCGCCGATCAGGGGCTGGAGGACGTGTGCAGGACCTGATTCACCAGATTCGGCGGTCCGGAGCCTTGCAGCTCAACCCGATTTCCTTCATGGTCAATTTCAAGCGCCTGGATGAAGCCGGCCATTTGTGGTGAGGCGCCCAAGGCCGCAGTCAGATGGGAGTTCTGCCACATGGAAAGAAGCTGGGCCAGGGCCGCCGCTTGGTCTGGCTGATGGCAAATGACGGAAATATTGGCCGTGAAGTTCCCATTCCAATCCAGCCGGTAAAGAACGGCCTCGACCGGAGCGAGAAGCGAGCTTACGTCGATGGGCTTGCCTTGCTTGTTGGGTTTGCCGCCGCTTCCGGTAAACCAGGGTTCCACAAGCTTGCCTGCTGCTTTTCCGGTGGTAATTCCCCACTCCGGGGCAGAGCCTTCGAGATCAGCCTCCCAATTCACGAATTGAGAATTCGAATCCAATGCTGGGCGGTCCCCGAGCCGCACGTCGATGAGGGACCTCAGGTC
>JBOGKI010000027.1:0-16577 GCA_050745605.1 Terriglobia bacterium
GCCCCGCTGCAAAGGTGGGAGCGGCGACAGCGACGTGGGATCAACAACGGCGGTCACAGACCGCCGCTACAGCGAGGTTGACGCCTCACTTCCCGCGTTCACATTAGTTTCGCGCCGCGTATCTGATGGTCCTCCTCGAGGTTGGCGAGGGCCGCGCCAAGAACTCCTGAACGGCAATGACGGCGCATGGCGCTGCCGCACCATCTTCAATTGTGTTGAGGCCTGCCCGCGCGGTATCAATGTGACGCGCGCCATCGGTGAAGCGAAGCCGGCGCTGCTGTTCCGCAAAATGTGACGGCCTTGGCGCCGGTTGTTCACGCCGAAGGAGTGGAGTGAAAGCCGTTTTTCTGGACCAACCCGGCCAGTTTCGCCTCGCAGAGATGGCGCCGCCCTCGGCGCCCGGGGCCAACGAAGCTCTGGTCAAAGTCCGGCGCGTGGGAGTTTGCGGGACCGACTTGCACGCTTATGAGGGCAAGCAACCGTTTTTCAATTACCCGAGGATCCTGGGCCACGAGCTGAGCGTGGAAATTCTCGAAGCCGCCGAAAACCCGTGGGGTCTTGGCGCGGGTGACCATTGCTCCGTCGAGCCTTATCTTCATTGCGGCCGATGCAAGTCCTGCCGGCGCGGCCTCACCAACTGCTGCGTCAACCTGAAGGTGCTCGGCGTTTCAACCGATGGCGGCATGCGTGAGCAATTCATCGTGCCCCTCGCCAAACTGCACCGCTCCAAGTCGCTCTCGCTCGATCAACTGGCCCTGGTAGAGATGCTTTCCATCGGCGCCCACGCTGTGGAGCGCGCCGCCCTGACGCAGGAGGATGACGTCCTGATTCTGGGCGTGGGGCCGATCGGCCTTGCCGTGCTGGAATTCGTGAGGCTGGCCGGAGGGGAAGTTTCCGTGGTGGACGTGAACGAAGCGAGACTCGATTATTGCCGGAAGGCCCTGGGAATTCCGAATTGCATCGACGCTCGAAATGAATCCCTGGCAGCGCTCCGTGATTTGAAGCACGGCGAATTACCGACAGTGGTGTTTGACTGCACGGGCAATTCAGAGTCCATGCTGGGCGCGCTCGATTTCATGACGCACGGCGGCAAGCTGGTTTTTGTGGGGCTGTTCACCGGCGAGATCAAGTTCAATGATCCCGCCTTTCACCTCCGGGAAACCACGCTGCTGTCCAGCCGCAATGCCACGGCCCGGAATTTCCGTTACGTGATTGAATTACTGGAAGCCGGGGCCATCGAGGTGGAACGGTGGATTACCCATCGTGTTTCTTACAGCGCCGTGGCGGAGAGCTATCCGCACTGGCTCGCTCAGACTGAAACCTTTCGAAAAGCCATCGTCGAGTGGTAGAAGTGCGATCCTCGCCCCCTCGTGGGCCATTATGAAAATCGATACCCATCAGCACTTCTGGAAATATAATGCGGGCGAATATGGCTGGATGGACGGGCGAATGGAATCGATCAAAAGAGACTTCCTGCCCCCGGATCTGGAACCTTGGCTGCGCGAAACAGGCATCGACGGCACGATCGCGGTTCAAGCCCGCCAAACCCCGGAGGAAAGTGGCTGGATGCTTGAACTGGCGGCGCGCTTCCCTTTTATCAAGGGCGTTGTGGGGTGGGTTGACTTGCGAAGCCCAGGCGTGGCGGAACAACTCGAAAAACTGGCTGAGAATCCACGCTTCGTGGGGGTCCGCCACGTGCTTCACGATGAGCCGGATGACCGCTATATGATGCGCGAGGACTTCCGGCGGGGAGTCGCGCAACTGGCATCGTTTGATCTGACCTACGACCTGCTGCTTTTTCCCCGTCATCTGCCGGCGGCCGTGGAGTTCGTCCGGCTCTTTCCCAATCAACTCTTCGTTCTGGATCACATCGCAAAGCCCTTCATCAAGAAGGGTGAGATGGAACCGTGGGCCCGTGACCTGCGCCGCCTCGCCGAATTTGAGAACGTCTTCTGCAAGATTTCCGGCATGGTCACGGAGGCCGAATGGAACCAGTGGTCGCCTTCGGACTTCACGCCTTATCTGGACGTGGTGTTGGAGAGCTTTGGAACCCACCGTGTTATGGTCGGATCAGACTGGCCGGTGGCGACACTGGCTGCGACTTATGCCGAGGTCATGGGGGTCGCCTCGGATTACCTCGCAAAGCTCAGCGGCTCAGAGCGCGCGGCCGTCTGGTGGAACAATGCCAAGAACTTCTACATCTTCCCGGCATGAGCCTCCTCGATGGCTGCGGGCGGCTGGAAAGGGCGGGGACCTACGACAAGCGCGCGAAGCCAGCGAGCATTCGCTGTAGCGGCGACGTCCTTTTCAGGAGCTCACGATGAATGCATGGACAGGATTTCTGTTGGTGGTGTTCGCCGGAATTGCAACCGGGACGTTCGTGGCGGGCCTCAAGTTCTCAGCTCCCTGGAGATTTGAAAATATCTGGCTGGTCTTTTCGGTACTGGCTTTCATCGTGATGCCCGTTTGGCTCGCGGTGGCCACCGTCCCCCATTTCTTGCGAGTCGTCCACGATTCGGCCGGGATCGGCTTCCTGGGCATCGTGCTGTACGGCGCCGCATGGGGGGTGGGCGTGGTGCTGTCGGGCGTGGGGGTTGACCGGATGGGCATGGCGATTGGGATGTCGGTGCTGATCGGGATTGATGCCGCCGTGGGTACCTTTGTCCCGATGGCGCTGAACATGCCGCAAATTATCCTCACGCGAAAAGGAGCGATGGTTACCGCGGCGGTCGGAACGCTATTGGTGGGCGTCGTCCTGGCCGGTATCGCTGGCAGAAGGAGAGACCAGTCCTTGCCTCTGGGAAGTTCTTCGGTACGCAAGGGAAGCTTCACCGTGGGGCTTCTGATCTGCATTGTGAGCGGGATCTTTTCCGCCATGATGAACTTTGTTTTCGCTTTCAGCCACACCATGATTCAGACCGCGGCAAAGTATGGCGCCAGCCCCGCCGTGGGGTTGAACGCCGTGTGGGCGGTGGCCCTTCTCGCCGGATTCGTTCCCAACGGCATTTACACGGCTTATCTCTTGACGCGAAAGCGAAGCTGGGGGCTTTTCCGGCCGTCTCAAGCGGTTGCGCCCTGGTGGGTGGGCCTGGGCATGGCGGTGATATGGTTTGCGGGGCTGATTGCTTATGGCCGCGGCGCCGCGGGTATGGGAGAATTGGGCGCGGTCATCGGATGGCCGTTATTCATGGCGGTCTTGATTCTAGCCTCCACGGTCACCGGCTTCCTGACCGCGGAGTGGAAAGGGGCCGGGGCTGGGCCCAAACGCTGGATGTACACGGCGCTGGCGGCTTTGCTGGCCGCTTCGGCTTTGCTGGGCGTCGCGAACCAACTGTGAGCGGGCCAGCCCTGTCCGATCGGCCTAATCCCGCCGGTGTCCTCACCACTGGGTTTGTGGTACCCTCGCAGACATGAACCCGACGCCCGAATCCCAACACAAACTGCGGGATATCTGCCGGATTGCCGCCCGGGTCTTTTTTGCCAAGGGGTTTGATGGGGCTTCGATGCAAGATATCGCCGACGCTGTGGGCCTGACCAAGGCGGGGCTGTATCACCACGTCGGCAGCAAGGACCGTCTGCTGTTCGAGATCATGAATTATGGCATGGACATTCTGCAGGAGACGGTGCTCAATAAGATCGAATCGATTAGCGACCCCCGCGAAAAGCTTCGCCAGGTGATCGTTGGGCATATCGACCTGATTGTACGCGCGCGCGACATGGAGATCACGGTGATTCTGCACGAAAACCGCTCGGTGAAGGGCGGACTGCGCGGCAAGATCAACGCCCGGAAGCGGCAGTACATCCAGCTTCTGGAAGGCTTGATCGAGCAGGTTCAGCGCCAGGCTGGAGGGCCGCCGCTGGTTTCATCGCGGCTCGCGGCGTTTGCGCTTCTTGGCATGGTGAACTGGCTCTACCAATGGTACCGTCCAGGCGGGAGCGTGGAACAGGAGAAACTTGCCGGCGATTACGCGGATTTCTTTTTCCGGGGGCTGTTGGGTGACGGAGCCGCGGAATCCGCAACGTCCGCAGAGTGAGCGCGCTCATTGAGGCCGGAATATCGATTTTAGGCGGCTGAGTGCTCGATATGAAAGGGGATCATTCAGGGAAGATGACTTATCCGGTGGTGGCGATTCAGGGAGAGCGCGGTTCGTTCAGCGAGGAAGCGGCCTACAAGCTGCTCGGCAAGAAGATCAAGGTTCTGCCGCGTGAGACGTTTCCAGCCCTCTTTGAGAGCGTGCCCAGAGGGAAAGCCCAATATTGCCTGGCGCCGATCGAAAACACGCTGGCGGGGTCCGTCTACGAAAATTACGACCTGCTCGTCGCCCACCAGTTGCACATCATTGCTGAAGTGAACTTGCGGATCGCTCACCACTTGATCGCCTTTCCAGGAACCTCGCGCGCGAACCTCCGGCAGGTTTACTCGCATCCGGTGGCGCTTGCGCAGTGCACGAAATTCTTCGAGCGTCATGCGAAGGTTGAGCGCGTCCGGTATTACGACACCGCAGGCAGCGTCAAGATGCTCGGGGAGCGCAAGATCCCCGGAGCCGCGGCCATCGCCTCGAAGATTGCAGCTCGAGTTTACGGGGGCAGAATCCTCGAGGCCGGACTCGAAGATCATCAGGAGAATTACACGCGGTTTCTTCTGCTCTCGCGCCAAGCAACCGTCCCGCCCAATGCCAACAAGGTCTCAATAGTTTTCTCGACACAGAACGCGCCGGGCGCTCTTTTTAAGTGTCTCAGCGTTTTTGCGCTCCGGGATATCGACCTTTCCAAGATGGAATCCCGGCCACTGCGCGGCAGACCCTGGGAGTACTTCTTCTATCTGGACTTTGCCGGAAATGTGAATCAGAAAAAGTGTCAGAACGCCTTGAACCATCTGGCCGAAGTCACCAATTTCCTTCGCGTACTGGGGTGCTACAAAGCCGGTGAACGATAGGGTTCGATGAAGACTTCAAACCAGTCGCCGCCTGCAAGCCGGGCGGAATTGGAGGTCAGCTTATGCTGAATAATACGGTTCGGAGTGCAGGAATGCTTTTGCTTTTGGCGGCGGTTGGCGTGGCGGCTGCTCCCAAAAGTTCTCACGGGTTAAGTACACCGCGGCTTCGAGCGGCGGATCATGCTGTGGCGGGTGAGGTCGAGAAGATCGATTCGAAGACCAAAACCATGGTCATTAAGGCGGAGGACGGCACGGAGCACACCATCAAGTACACCCACAAGACCACCGTGCACGACCTGAAGGACGCCGAGCACGCGACGGACCATATTGCGCACGAGGGTGACCACGTCGTGGTTCAATACGCGGGCGAAGGCGAACACGCCACAGCCACCGACGTGGACTACGTTGGCAAGAACTCCATCAAGGTTGCCAACGGAACTATCGAAAAGGTCGATACGAAGACCCACTCCGTGGTCGTCAGGAGCCAGGACGGTACGTTGCACACCTACCACGTGGCCGACCATGCGATGGTGGACACCGGAAAAAACGTGGAGGATTTTTCGGAGAACACGGCCAAAAAGGGTGAACGCGTCACCGTGCACTATACAGAAGAAGCGGGGCATGGTGTGGCTCATCTGTTTAAGCACTTTTGAGGGGCAATGCCGGCCCGGCTCCTGCTGGGCGTTCACAGATCGCACGGTCGAAAAACCCGTCGCGCCGAAAGAAGCCGCGCTGAAATCAAGGGGGTTAGCATTATAAGCATCGCTCTACCTAACCCCGAGGGATTTTCATGAGCTTTCGCGGGCCGCAGGCCCTAAAGGACATACATACAAGGCAATGTACGCGCCGCCCGTCGAATACTTGACCGCGCCACCGGTCAGAGGTTAAATTCTTGCTTCCGTTCGCGGCCGTCCAAGAGTCAGAGAGTCCCTGAAAATCGAATCTCTGCTGCTCAAGGCTGAACGGCTGGCAGGACGCGAAACTTGCGCTTCCCCTCGATGCGGTAGGTTGCAAAGTCCGCATGGTCAACCGTAAGAATCGCCGATAAAGACTCCCGTTTGGCAAGATAGACCAGCGTAGCATCGGCGAAGTCCATGGGCCGGTCCCAGTAGCGCGACATCAATGTGTGGAGGTGCGGCAGTTCTGTGCTTTCAATCGTGCCAAGGACCACAGCTCCGGAGCGAACGAACTTCCAGGCAGCCTCCACCTCATGACGCGCATCGCCAACCAGGTGGAACAATTCGGTCAGAACCGCTTGGGAGGTCAGCAGAGGAAGCCGGAGTTGGAGGAGTGCCTTGACGCAGGAATCGTGCCAACGGTCGGTCCGGTCGAGCAGCGCCAGAATCGCGCCCGTATCGATGAGGGCGTCAGCGGGCATGGCGGTGCCTTAACCGCTCGCGGATGGCTCCACGCACGGTCTCAGCGCGGTGAGGGTTGCCGCCCGCCAGCACTCCAAGGCAACGCGAAGCAGCGGCGTGAAGTCGGCGCTGCGCCTCTTCTCCCTCTGGATCCGCGCCGCTCTTCTTCAGCCAGTCGCGGACAGCCACGTCAAGGATGTACGAAACCGGTACCTTGCGGGCTCGCGCCTCCCGTTCAATATCCGCCTTGACCTCGCCGGACAGACGCCAGCTATACACTTCTGTTTTCATGCACCACATTGTAGTGCATTAAATCGAAAATATCCAACACCATTTGTGTGGGCGAATAACAGCACGGTTAGAACCGTGCCCTGCTGCTCCCCGGATAAAAAGCCGCGAATACTACGAGTCAGATTTCCCGCCGTCCTTCCAAGGCCTTCATCATGGTGACTTCGTCTGCAAACTCCAGCTCCGATCCCACGGGAATCCCCATGGCGATCCGTGTGACCCGCACGCCCAGCGGCTTAATGAGCTTGGAAAGATAAATGGCGGTCGCCTCGCCTTCGACGTTGGGGTTGGTGGCCACGATGATTTCCTTCACCTCGCCGTTTCTCAACCGCTCAAGCAGGCTTTTCAATTTCAGTTGCTCGGGGCCGATGCCTTGCAAAGGCGAAAGCGCCCCGTGCAGCACGTGATAAAGGCCGTGAAATTCGCGGGTCTTTTCAACGCCCACCACGTTGTACGGTGTTTCCACCACACAGATGACGGAACGGTCACGGGAAGAATCGGAGCAATAATCGCACGGGTCTTGTTCGGTTAGGTTGCTGCACACGCTGCATAAGCGGATCTTATCCTTGGCTTCGAGGATGGCCTGTGCCAGCCGCCCGGCGTCCTCGCGCGGTGAACGTTCGATGTGAAAGGCAATGCGTTGCGCGGACTTCTGTCCGATGCCAGGAAGCCGCTTCAATTCATCGATCAAGTTGGCCAGAGGGGCCGCAAAATCCTTCATGCCAGGGGCCTTTTTGAGTGGTCAGGAAAAAGCGAGAGGAGTTCAGTACGGAAGCACAGGCGCGAGCCGTTCCTATTCCGTCACCAGCGCGAAACGCAGCCGCGCGGGACTTGAGCCAGCTCCAACCCGCCTTGGAGCGGCATCAAGCAGCCCCCGCAAGGTTCGTGGCTATCAATCCCTAGCGGCCACAGCGGCCATGTTAACCACGTTGGCCACGCCGCAAACCAGCACGCGGTCTAACGATCAGGTCAAACCCGGAATATTCAAGCCGCCCGTGAGATTGCCGACGCGGCTGGCCAACTGCTCATCCACGCGGCGAGCCGCCTCGTTGACGGCTGCCTGAATTAAATCCTGAAGCATTTCGACGTCTTTGGAGTTGAAAACCTCCGGATCAATCTGCACGGCCACCAGGTTCTTCTGGCCGTTCATTTTAACCGTCACCATGCCCCCGCCCGCAGAAGACTCCAACACCAGCTCATCCAGTTGCTTTTGCAATTGTTCTTGCAGTTGCTGGACCTGCTTCATAATCTGCTGCATTTGTTGCAGATTTTTCATGGTTTACTCCCGGGTTAAGTCTGTCACGTCCATCAGAGAACCTTCAAACCTTCTCCGGAATGCTTCGACCGCTGCGTCATTCTTGGCTCGTTCCTGGGCGCTGGGGATTGACGGCACGGCAGCCGCTCCTTCCTGACTGAGTGTAACATAAATCCGCGCGGGCTGGCCGAGCACCTTCTCGCACGCGGCGCGCAGTTTCTCCATGTGTTCATGGCTCTTGATGAGGTCCACCGCCCATGCGCCATCCCGCGAAAAGAAGAGATGCACGTCACCGTTTTCATAGCGCCATCCCGCCAACGGGTTCAGGCAACTTCCAAGAAATTTGGACTGCGCAAAGAGCTCCGCCTTGATGGCGTCGAGCTGCGAATCGGCGCCAGCGCTGGCGGCTTCCGCATTGGTAGCAGGCGCGGTTCCACCTTGGGTTGCGGCCAGCGCCGTGGACGCCAGTGCAGTGTCCAGGGTCTTGCGAACGGCTGCCCGCCCGCCCGATTCAGGCTCTGCCGCAGGCATTGTGGCGCGCGGTATTGCTGCAGAAACGGGTCTTTCAGGAGGGCGGGCCGCCGGGGTCTGTGGGGCTCCGGGGGCGGACGCGGTGGATGGCCCGGAGGTCCGTGGACGAGTCGGGAGGTTGCCCCGGTCAAGCGCCGCCAGCAGGCTCTCAATCGCCACCAGTTTCCTGGCGTGGACCAGCTTCATCAGTCCCATTTCCAGGTGGAAGCGCGGATGGAGAGAGTATCGAAGCTCTCCCTGCGTCCGAAGCAGCACCTGGAACCAGCGGACCAGATCTTCCTCTCGAAATTGCCCGGCAAGCCGCGCAAGCTCTTCGCGCTCCTGCTTTGAGCCTTGGATCAGAGAACTTTCGCTGCCGCAGCTTCGTCCGATCATCAGGTTCCGGATGTATCGCACGAATTCGCCGCAGAAGTGAGCCAGGTCGTAGCCCTCGGCCGAAAGCTGATGAACCTGCTCCAGAACCCGCCGGCTGTCGCCCGCCAGAATCAACTCCACCATTTCCCGCAGCAACCTGGACGGAACCACTCCCAGCATTCGCCGCGTGGTCTCCTCGTCCAGCGAATCGCCGCTTGCCGCGATCACCTCATCGAGCAGCGAGAGCGCGTCCCGTAGGCTGCCTTCGGCCGCCTGAGCGATGGCGGCAAGCGCCTCCTCCGAAGCTTTGATATTTTCAAGCACGCAAATCTCGGCCAATCGGCCCTGAATTTCGGATTCGTCGAGCAGACGGAACGCGAAGTGCTGGCAGCGGGAATGAATGGTGGCGGGAAGCTTGTGGGATTCCGTGGTGGCCAGAATAAAGACGGAGCGGGGCGGCGGCTCTTCCAGAGTTTTCAACAAGGCGTTGAAAGCTTCCGGGGTCAGCATGTGCGCTTCGTCAATGATGAAGATCTTGTAGCGGTCGCGCGCCGGCAGATAGCGAACGCTTTCCTTCAATTCGCGAATCTCATCGATGCCGCGATTGGAAGCCGCGTCAATTTCCAGCACGTCTACGGAGTTCCCGGCGGCAATCTCCTTGCAGGAATCGCAGACGCCGTCAGGCGTTACGGTGGGACCCTTAGTGCAATTCAGGGCGCGGGCCAGGAGCCGGGCTGTGGTCGTCTTCCCCACGCCGCGGGCGCCGGAAAAAATGTAGCCATGCGCCACCCGGTCATGGCGGATCGCATTCTTCAGGGTTTCCGTCACCAGCCGCTGGCCGACGACTTCATCAAAGGCGCTGGGCCGGTACTTGCGAGCTATAACCTGGTAGGACATGAAGGGGAACGGCGGATTTGAACTCCCGGCCGGTTTCCGCGTAAGCGCGCAAAGTGGGCGCCCAGCCCGCCCCTTCGCAAGCTCGTCGCTCGACTGCCACCGGTCAAATGAATTTCTGGCCAGACTTCGGGCCGACTGCGGCACACGGAGAGGCCCAGTACCGTTGCTTCCTTCCGGACCTGGCGGGGTTCCCGAGTATCCGTTGCGCAGAGCCCGAAGTCTGAAAACTGGAGTCGCAAAGTACGGCCCTCTGGGGCAAGACTCAAAGAGGGTGCGGAAGCCGCGAGGTCATTCGATTCATATCGCCCGCCTTGGTGTCCCCATTCCCAAGTGTCTCGAGAGTGAAACGCGCTGCAACTCACTACTTCGTTCATAGTATCATGCACGGTCCAGACCGTCGAGTGGCTTGAGAGTGGTGTCCCAGCAAAGTGAGGATCGCCAGCAGAATTGGCGGGTCCATCCAGATGTAAGTTATTGAAATTGCTGGCGGGGACGACGGGGCTTGAATCCGCGCGCCATCGGAATGTAGGTGATGTCCGCGCACCAGACCTAGTCGGCGCGCTCAACTTCCAGCCCCCGCAGCAAATACGGGTAGATTTGATGCCCTTCCCCGCGCTGGCTCAGATTCGGTTTCGGGTAGACGGCCTCGATTCCTATCTCCAGCGGCGGCCGGCGCCGCACGGCGGCAACCATTCTCCGCCGAACATCGGCCTGTTGAAAATAAGGCACATTCAAGCTTTGTTCCGTCAAATTGGCGGTCCGGGAGGGCGACGGCGCGGGCGGCGCCCCGGTTCTTCGTACACTGACGCCCTACCCTTACGGAAGCTGTTCGGAGATACCCTTTCGGAATGTCGAAAAGCGCGGTTAAAGCTCTTCACGCTGCCAAAACCCGCTGCCACGCTGACCTGATGACAGGATAATCGAGTTTCCCGAAGCAGATTCTTAGCGCGCTCCAGGCGGCAACGCGTGAGTTCGGAAAGAATCGAGCGGCCGATGCTCTGCATGAACCGGCGCTCCAGAGTCCGTCTCGATGTTCCCACGGCGTCCACGATATCCACAACCCCGATCGGCTTTCGAGCGTAGTCGCGGATGAATTGCAGAGCTCTAGCCACCATGGGGTCGTCCTGCGCGATCACATCCGTTGACCGGCGCGTGATCACGAACGTGGGTTCAACCTGCACCACGTATTTGCCCTTCAGCCTTTTCGACATCAGCCCATCCAGCAGATGGGCGGCCTTATAGCCGGCGTTTTCCAGGTTCAGAGCGACGCTGGACAGCGGGGGAGAAGAAAGCTCGCACATCAGTTCGTCGTTATCGACACCAATCACCGCGACATCGTCAGGGACGCGCAGGCCGGCGGATGCGCACGCTTGAAGGACCTCACGCCCGCACACATCGTTGCAGGCCATTACGCCCACCGGTTTCGGCAAAGATTTCAACCAGGCCGAGAGAAGCGGCTGTTCATGCTCCCATGTTTGAATCCAGTTCGACCGTTGCATCCAGTTGGCGATCTGGATGCGATGCGCCTCGCAGCGGAAACCCTCCCTCTCCACCTGCTTCGAAAAAATCGCTTCGCGGAGAGAGGACCAGGCGCAATCAACGAATCCACAAAATGCAAATCGGCGCAGTCCTCGCTCCACGAGGTGCAGGGCAGCCATTCGTGCGATGGCCGGAGACTCGGTTCGAATCTGGCAGAACTTGTTCTGGCTGTCCTCCGCCATGAATTCATCGAGTGAAGATGCCACGAATGGAAGTCCCGTGCTACGAATCAGCCTTGCCACTTCAGGTGTATGAATCCTGGCAATGATTCCGTCACCATTCCAGGATTTTGCCTTCGGCAACGCTTGCTCGAGATGTCCGGGAGCCACGTAAAGCGACCAAGGCCCATGCAAACGGGAATACCGGACGATGCCGCGCAGGAGCCCCCGCCCGTATTCGGTGGAAGTCTCAAGGAGCAATGCTACTTTAGGCGTGCCGGTAATGGAAATCTTCTGGGCCATAGGTTTTGGGGTCATGCCGCGTATCGTCCTAGCGCACACAGAACCAAGGCGGCTTTCCAAGCATTGTATTTTATCGCTCAATAGCACAACAGGCGATGCAATCCCGAGATCGAAATTCGCGGTGACGCAAAATGACCGTTCCGTGCCGCAAATTAGGTCTTGACCTCTCCATTTCATTAATGTACCTTCCAGCCACTGAGCCAACCAGGGAACGCAGCTCCGAATCGGAAGTTTCCGAGGGCGGCTCTTTGAACACTTTGCAGGTCTCTGCTTCCAGCGTCAGTGGGTGGTCTAGCTTGACGGTCATCGAGGCTTTGCTGCCAGGCCGTCAGGGAAGGCTGGCAATTCATAATCTCCGACATTTGAAGAGGAGGATGACTACTGTGAAACAAGTGCGAGTGCAACGATGCAGCGTAGTTGTGGCGTTTCTTTTAGTCATGTCGCTCACTCCGGCGCTCGGACAGAACCGAAATGCGGGCGAGATCCGCGGGACGATTACCGATCCCACCGGGGCCCGTGTTCCGGGGACCAGAGTTATCATCACAAACACATCGACCGGAGTCACAACCCAAGAGATTGCCGATGCGACCGGTGGGTACGATGCGCCTACGCTCGAACCAGGCGACTACTCGATTGAGTTTTCTGAGCGAGGGTTTACGACACTCGTTCGAAACGGCATCACCTTGCACGTGGAGGCGATCACGGTCAACGCGAGGCTGGAGGTTGGCTCCTCCGCCCAAAGAATTACCGTGACGTCAAATGTTCCGCTGGTTCAAACCGAAACCTCCGATCGAAGGGCCACGATTACGGCGCAAACGATCAACGCGTTGCCGAACGTCGGCCGCAGTTGGTTCGACCTCACCGGCCAACTCCCGGGCGTGAGTCCGGGAGGTGGGACATCAGGGAATCCACAAGATGCGTCTGGCCAAGGCGTCGGCGTGAACGGAGGGGCAGGCTGGCAGGAGAACTGGTTGACTGACGGCGGTGTCACCACCCTGCCGACCAGCCAGAATCCCGCAGTGATGGTGCCGCTCGATGCGATTTCCGAGATCGACTTCAGCACGAGCAATTTCAGCGCCGAGTCTGGGAACGGACTGGCCGTCTTCAACGTGATCACCAAAAGCGGAACCAACCAGTTCCACGGGTCCCTGTACGAGTTCGTGCAGAATGATGCGTTCGAAGCGCGCAACTTCTTCTCGCCTTCGACGACCCCTCTCCGCTGGAACATGTATGGCGGCACAATCGGCGGCCCAATTCGTCGCGATAAGGCGTTTTTCTTCTTTAGCTATCAGAGTAATCCCACCGTTAGCTATTCGCCCACGTTCTACACTTTCCCCACTGCGGCTATGAAGGCGGGCGACTTTTCGGCCCCGGGTCTACCCACCGTTTACGATCCCGCAACTTACGACCCCGCAACCAGCACACGCACTGCGTTTCCGGGCAACATCATCCCATCGAATCGTATCGACCCGGTGGCCGCGAAAATCCAGGCCTACTTTCCTACTCCCAACCTCCCAGGCCTGTTCAACAACTACTATTTCGCTGGCCGTAGTCCTTCGAGCTCGCGTTCCTACAACGCTAAGGTCGACTACAACGTGTCAGCGTCGAACCGTTTGTCGGGCTCGACCATGTTCAACCCGGGCACCGGCTTCAGCCCTGTTCCAACCTGTCCTATCGGCTGCGTTACCACTCCAGGCATGGACGATCAGGCGCAGATCACTGATGTCTGGACGGTCAGTCCGACGCTTTTGAACGAAGCCCGCATCTCATTCGATCGGCAACACGGATTGTGGATCTCTGAGGACGTCGGGCAGGGATTCCCGCAAAAGATCGGCCTCCCGAATGCGCCGGCGAATGTCTTTCCCAATATCACTATAGACGGGACGGTCCCAGCCAGTTTAGGCGGCGGACTTAACGCGAAACTCGGTTTTAATTCCTTCATGTACTCCGATGCGGTGACTTGGATTAAAGGAAAGCACCAGTTGAAGTTTGGCGGGGAGTACAACAAGTGGCAGGACAGCCAGGCCTGGGCCAACCTCGATTCCGGCGACTACGACTTCAGCGGAATCTTCACGCGCAATCCGGCTGATCCGAACAGTTCGGGCCTGGGTTATGGGGACTTCCTGGTCGGGTTGCCTGACAGTTGGGGGGTAAGTATGTCGCCGGAGACTGGCTTGAGGTCATGGAACCTTCAAGCGTTCGCTCAGGACGATTACAAGATCACGCCCCACTTGACGTTGAACCTCGGAGTGAGATATGCGTTGCAGACGGGATGGACGGAAGTTTACAATCGCTTTGCGAATTTCGACCCCACCTTGCTGAATCCGGGCACCGGGACCCTCGGCGCGTTGTGTTTTGCCGGCCAGACTGTTGAGGGCCAACACTGCCCTCGTGCTCAACAGAATACCATTCCCGATCTCTTTGCTCCCCGCATCGGGTTTGCCTGGTCGCCGAAGAACAACTGGTCAATTCGCGGCGCATATGGGATTTTCGACATGATGTTGGGGGCGAACAACTACACCAGCGGATTTGCCCCAGGTTGGGCCACTCAAGGCAGCCTCGCCTCGACCGACTTGTTGACGCCCATTTTCCAACTGGCGCAGGGTCCGCCAGCGGGATCGATTATCTACCCGAACGCTGCCGCGCGCACCCCAGACCTGCTGAACGGACAAGGGATCACCTATCTGCCCAATGACTCGCCGGCGGCCTATATGGAGCAGTGGCAATTTGACATCCAGCACCAGATTCGAGGAGGCATCGTCATCGATGCCGGCTACGTCGCCAGCAGGGGAGTCCACCTCCTTTTCTCCAGGGATATCGACCAAGTTCCGGCTCAGTTGCTGGGGCCGGGGAATGCGCAGTTGCTGCGCCCCTATCCGCAGTATCAGGGGATCGGCGCCAATCTGTATGACGGAATATCCAACTATGACTCGTTTCAGCTCAGCGCGAGAAAACAGTTCTCGCACGGCTTAACCTTCATCGCCAACTACACGTTTGCTAAACTGTTGGACGCGCAGATTGCGCCGGGCTGGTCTGGTTCCAACGATGGCTATCAAAATGCCTACGACTGGCGGGCAAATTATGGTCTCTCGCCCGCGGATATACCCCAATTGTTTAACGGATCGTTTGTGTATGAACTGCCCTTCGGATCGGGGAAGGCTCTGCTGAACCGGCGCGGTCTAGTGAACGGCATCGTGGGCGGATGGCAGATCTCGAGCACGTTCCAGTTGCATTCGGGCGTCCCGTTCACACCAACAATGGGGACGGCGAACCTCAGCGGGTCTCTCGCCGGCGCCTGGTATCCGAATCGCTTGAGCAAAGGAACCCTCGCCAATCCTTCCATCAATTCCTGGTTTGATCCAAATGCGTTCGCCCAGCCAGCCCCTTACACTTTCGGCAATTCCGGACGCGACATTCTCCGGGGCCCGTCGTGGAAAAACATGAACCTTTCTCTGGCCAAGAACTTCCCACTCAAAATGCTCGGCGAGAGCGGGCAGCTCCAGATGAGGGTGGATGCGTACGACGCCTTTAATATTCCGAACTTTGGGATGCCCAATGCATCCATCGGGACAGCCGGAGTCGGAGTCATCTCGTCGGCGAACACGAGCCGGAATCTTCAGCTTGGAGCGAAGCTGAGCTTCTAACGGAATAACAGTAAAGCGCGAAGGAGGATCACCTGTCTACACCATGCGCGTCAGCACGCCTGCCTTCAGGGGTGGCCGGTTTGGCGTGTCTCATTGTTTTTGGGTTGATAAACTGCGGTCAGGCCCGAGGGCAGATGCTCCTCATCCAGAATCAGAGCAACAAGGTCTATACGGGACTAAACATCACCACCAGGTCCGGCTCGGGAAAAGACTGCATTCAGATCATAGACTCTACCAACATCACGATTGAGAATTCTCAGATCGGACCGTGCGGCGGAAACGGTATTAACATTTACAACAGCACCGGCGCCACCAGCAACATCCAGATCTACGACAACTACATTCACCCCGAGACTCACAAGAATCAATGTTGTGATTACAACGACGGTGTCCTGGTACGGGGTGCACTGGGCAATGTAATCTCCGATGTTGTAATCCAAGGGAATGTGATTGCCTACAGCGAGTCCAATATCGAAGCGCCGCAATACGTGGACGGTGTAACGGTCGTCGGGAATTTTCTCCTTAATCCCCTCGGCGGTGACAATTCCAGAGGCCAGAATGTTCAGGTCTGGAATTCGACGAACGTGGTTGTATTCAATAACTACACACTCTCCAGCCAAAAGGGGTATAAGTATCCGGAGGTTCAAGAGGACTCGATCAACTTCGGGTTTGGGGCAAATTTTGTTGCCATCAATAACTACGTCACGGGCGGGCACAGCCCGTCGGGATGCGGAATCATCGGCGACGAGGCCGCGAAGAACGTTCTGTTCATCGGCAACCAACTCGTCGATACTGGCCAGTGTGGCATTGGAATCGCCAGCGGTACGAATCAGTTGGTAGAGGGGAATGACATTATCAATCGGACCCCGGTGCAAGGAGGGGGAAACACGGCTCTGTACGTGTGGAACCAATACTCGGAGTCATGCGGCCCTGTGGCCGTTACCCACAACATCGCGACCGAAATACGGGAGGATGGCACCCAATCCGGGTTCTGGAACGGGGGCGGATGCGAACCGGTTACGCTGACCGGCAACACCTGGAATGAAGCTGCCCGGAAACTGTTGACCCCGGTAAGAACGAAGCTGCCTCCGCCATTGATTCCTCCGGAGCCCAGGAACTGCGTGGCTAAATCTCCGTATTCGACGCAGACCAACTGGCCACGTTGCAACTGAACCGCGAACTTGATTGGAAATGCGCGTTTGTTTCTCATCGAGACAAAGGCCGATCTTAGCCCGCTTTATTCAGTGCGCCCCAACGGCGCAGATCACTGGTGGGTGAGAGTCCCACCCAGATAGTTGTCGGTAAGTCTGGTAG
>JBOGKI010000028.1:0-16453 GCA_050745605.1 Terriglobia bacterium
GTCACAGACCGCCGCTACAGCAATCTGGGCCGCCCCCTGCTCATCAAGTCTTTTGGAGCTTATCGTGCGTCGGCATTATAATGCCAGCAGGAGGCAACGTTGCGTTACCTCGTCCTAAGCGATATTCATTCCAATCTTGAAGCGTTTGAACAATGTCTCCGCGTGGCGGACGGAAGATACGACGAGATCGTGTGCCTGGGAGATCTAGTCGGGTACGGTCCAGACCCGAACCCCGTGATCGACAACCTGGGCGCGCTGACCTCCAAGATCATTCGCGGCAACCACGATAAGGCGTGTTGCGGCCTTTCCGACGCCGAAGACTTCAATCCCGTCGCCAAGATAGCGACCTTCTGGACACGCCAGGATTTAACCCCGGCGCACACCGATTATCTTCGCGCCCTGCCGGCCGGGCCGGTGCCGATTGACGGTTTCCAGATGGTGCACGGATCAGCGGCTGATGAGGACGAATACATCGTCGGGCCTGGCCAGGCGCTACCGGCTCTCAAGACCCTCGCCACACCGATTACGCTGTTCGGCCACACCCACCATCAGGGCGCCTTTATGCTAAGCCCCACCCGAGGGTTCCAGTCCATTCGCGGGTCGAATCCCAAGGATGGGTGCATCCTCGAAATACCCATTGAGGAGGACGCCCGTTACCTCATCAATCCTGGCTCTGTCGGACAGCCGAGAGATGGCGACTGGCGGGCGGCGTTCGCCATTTTCGATGAGGGAGAGCAGAGGGTAGAGTTTTACCGCACGGCCTACGACCTGTCCAGCACTCAAACCAAGATGAAGGAAGCGGGATTGCCGGAACCCCTGATCGCCCGCCTTGAAGTGGGTCGGTGAGAAGCGCGTAGCGCGGACTTACGCCTTGCCAGGTCCGCGGCTAGTCAACGGAATCCGAATGATAAGCCGCAGACCCACACCCAATGCAGGTCGGCGCTACCTGCTTACGCTCTCTGCATTATCCGATTGCCGCCGTCAAGTCCTCCGGTGTTCGAACCGGCGGCTTACAGGTATTGCCGAGGCAAACGAGCGCCACCGGGGAGTCATCCCCGGCGAGCGGCACATGAGGCAGCGTAGCCGCAAGCCCCGGCGGCAGCTTCGCATCCTTCACGGTGCTGGGCTCCGTCAGCAGGACGCGTATTCCGGCCCGCTGCACTCCATATGCGGCACGAAGCAGTTGTCGGGTGCGCTCGTCCTTCCGATCTCCAATCACCACCACGTCCACGACGGTGCGGTGATGATTTGCCACAGCAAGCCCGAAAGTCGCCGCATAAAGGCCATACCCCGCGGCCTTTGCGGCAAACAGGCTCAGCGTCTGTCCGGCTTTCTCATGGTAGTCCGGCCTTTCCGCCCACGCCGCCAGCCGGTCCAGGGCGAGCGCGGCGACTGAATTCGCGGCCGGCGTGGGGGAATCCTGAAATGCCTTTCGCGCCAGCTTCAAGCTCCCCTGCTTCGCTTCGCGGTCTGAGGCGGTGTCAAAGAAGCCGCCGTTCTCCCCGTCCCAGAATCGCCGCAGCGTAATCTCCATCAACTCCAGGGCACGGTCAAAGTAATGGCGCCGGCCCGTCACTTCGAACCCGTCCAGCAAGGCATGGATGGTGAAGACCTGATCCTCGATAAGTCCTTCGATCTCAGCCCGGCCCTGCGCTTCTCCTTCATCTTCAACCAGGCTGTGATACATGCCAAGCGTGGGATCAAAGGCCCGTTCCATCAGGAGGTCCAACGCCTTCAGGGCCTCATTCCGCTTGGATTCGAGGCCCATGACGCGGTACGCTTCAATGAACGCGGAGATCATCATTCCATTCCAGCTTATATAAATCGTCTTATCCACAAACGGTGTGGGCCTGGCGCTGCGCGCCGCGAGGAGCTTGGCCTTGGCGCGATGCAAACTCTCGGACACTTGGCTCGGCGACAGCTTCAGGCGCGCGGCGATGGCCTCCACGGGCTGATCGATGAAGAGCACGTTCTTTTCGGGATGATGCTGCATTTCGCCTTGTTCTTCCACATGGTAGCGCTCGGCCGCCACTTCCGTTTCCATCGAATCCAGCGCGGCGCGGATTTCTTCGAGCGTCCAGGTGAAGTAATCGCCGTCATCATCCAGATTCATGTCCGCATCTTGACTCGCATAAAATCCACCGCCCGGGCTAACCAGAACGGTCTGAATGAAACCCAGGATCCCGACCGCAATCTCGCGGAAGAATTCCTTGCCGGTGATCTGAAAGGCGCGCAGGTAATTCACCAGCAGGGCCGCGTTATCGTAGGACATCTTCTCAAAATGCGGCACGATCCAGCGATCGTCCACCGAGTAGCGATGAAATCCCCCGCCGATCTGGTCGTAGACACCGCCCTTGCCCATCGCTTCAAGCGTCCGCTCCGCCATCTCGAGAAGCCAGGTCTGGCGGGTTTCCAGATAAGCGTCCATTACCAGATCCATCGCGCCCGGATGAGGAAACTTGGGTTGCGATCCAAACCCGCCGTGGTCTGGATCGAAGTTCTTGCCGATGTTTTCCAGAATCTGATCCACCAGCGCCGCGCCCGCTTCGGAGCCGTCCTTGCGGAAAGCTTCCAGGTTTCCCAGAGCCGCCGTGATGTTCTCCGCGCTTGAAAGAATTTCGGACTTGTTGGTGCCGTAATGGTGGGCAATGCTCTCCAGAACTCGAATCATTCCCGGCCGCCCCTGCATATCCTCGGGCGGGAAATAGGTGCCGCCGAAGAACGGCTTCCCTTCGGGCGTCAGGAAGGCGGTGAGTGGCCAGCCGCCCTGCCCCGTTAGCGCGCTGACCGCCAACTGATAACGCGCGTCGATATCCGGCCGCTCGTCGCGGTCCACCTTGATGGCGACGAAGTGTTGGTTGATGAGACTGGCAATTTCCGGGTTTTCGTAACTCTCGCGATCCATGACGTGACACCAGTGGCACCACACCGCGCCGATATCGAGCAGGATGGGCTTGTCTTCCGTGCGCGCCCGCTCAAATGCCTGGTCGCTCCATTCCTGCCACGCCACCGGTTGATGCCCGGCGCTGCGCAGGTAGGAACTGCGGGCGCAGGCCAATGAATTCGAGCTTGCGTCTTCCGGCATGGGACCTTCTTTCCTTCTTAAGATACTGCGAGCAAATACCCCCGGCACCCCTCTTGTCTAAGCAAAAAGGCGTGCCGTGGCTACCGGCTGGAGCGGCGGTCCAGGGCCGTCGCTTTGGACGGCGCTCCCGCTTTGCGGCGGGGCAGGCGCCGAGCGCCGCCACAACGCGACGTAACAAAACTTGTCGCGTCCACATTCGTTCGGTCACCGTGCCGCAATTCCCAGTAGTTTGAGCGAATTTGCTGGCGGGATCACTGCATCCGGGGATTCCTGGGGTCTTCGGGCTCGTCCTCATCCTCCAGCGGTTTGCGGCCTGCGAACCCTTCATCCATGCTATGCCAGAACCCGATGCGTGCTTCGCCCAGCTTCCAGCACAGGTAAACTTCCTCGCCGTCCACGATGGCCGGAAAGTCCACCAAGCCTTCTTCAAGATCCTTCACCACGCAGCCGGTTTCCTGGATGGTTTTGATGATCTCCTCAATGTGGGTCATCACTTTGTCCCGCTCGTTCTTCTTCTTCACCAATTCCTGGTAGGGCGGCTGCGAACCCCCTGCCATCATGATGCGCGCCGCCGCCATCGCCAGGTCCTGTTCCAGCGGCTCGATGGATTTTCTCCGTTCCTGGGCGCGCTCGAGTGATCTGACGATCATGGGCAGGAGTTCTTCCGCCTCTTCGCGATTAAAATACCGTTCGGCCATGAGGTCTTTTTCTTTCTATTGACGATTACCGCGTATCGTGAAGTCGCGTGATGTAGCGCCGCCGTCCCGGCGGCAAGAGCTGGGGCGTCTCGCCTCAGCTAGGGTGCGGGCAGGATGTCCGCGTGACTGCCGGCAGGATGCCGGCGTTACTGGTTAGGTGCATCGCTCGATTACGTAATCTTCAAATAAAACGATCACTGAAAAGGCTCTCTGGGTACTTGTCATCACTAGGCGCAGCGAAGGAACTCGGTAACACGGAGTCAGGTTTTAGGTGTCAGTAAGACAGTGGCGATTCTGGTTTTTCCTGGAACCTGACACCTAACACCAATACCATTCATTTAAGCCGCTATAGCCGCGAACACAATCTAAAATGCGACGTAGGGGCGGGCCTTGTGCCCGCCCGCGGGCGACCCCAAGGGTCGCCCCTACCCTTAACTGAACAGTGTTGCACCTAACACCTACGTTCAAGATGCATCACCGCGCCCAACATGACCAGGCAGCCTTTCAGCAACCTGCCCTATCTTGACATTCCTTCATCCGCCGCGCGTATGCATCTCACGATGAGGGTCGGTCTTCAACTCTTCCACCGGAAAGAGAATGCCACGTTGGGCAAGGCCGTGCCGTTCCTCCGCCCCGCGGTCCTCCCTCGCCTGCCACTCGGTCCGGATGCGCCCGGCGATTTCTTCATCCCTGGCGCCGCCGCGCAGCGCCTGCTTCAAGTCGATCCCCTCGCGCCCATAGAGACACAGGAACCACATGCCGTCCGTGGTCACGCGGCCCCGGTCGCAGGTCCGGCAGAAGGGCTGAGTGGTGGAGGCAATGATCCCGAACCTCGTTCCATCGGGCAGCAGGAAGTGGTCTGCCGGCGCGGAGCCGTTGCGGGGCAAGCGGCGAATCTTTCCGAACGCCGCTTCGAGTTGCGCCAGCATCTCCGTCTGCGACACCACGCCGTCCATGCCCCAGCGCGTCGCGCCACCCACATCCATATACTCCACGAAGCGGATTTCAGCGCCTTGCTTGCGGCCGAACTCGATGAGCCCGGCCAGCTCGTCTTCATTGACGCCGCGCAAGACGACCGCATTGATCTTGATCTCCTCAAAACCGGCTTCGCGCGCGGCCTCAATGCCTTCCACCACGCGCGCCAAGGCCACGCCGCGCGTAAGCGCCGCAAAGCGGTCCTGCCGCAGCGTATCCAGGCTCACCGTGACTCGGCGCAAACCTGCCTGGCGCAAGCGGTGGGCGTAGCGGCTGAGCAGGATGCCGTTGGTGGTCAGCGCCAGGTCGAGGACGGCCTGATTCGCCGCCAGGATCTCAACCAGGTTCTCCAGGTTGTGGCGCAGAAGCGGCTCGCCACCGGTCAGCCGGACCTTATCCACGCCCAGCCTCGTGAAGATAGAAACCAGCCGCCCGATCTCCTCAAAGGTGAGGATTTCTTGGCGCGGCAGCCAGACGTATTCCTCTTCGGGCATGCAATACTGGCAGCGCAAGTTACAACGGTCCGTCACGGAGACTCTCAGGCTGCGCATCGGCCGCGCTAGAGCGTCCACCACTTCTTCCCGGGAGCCGATCTGAGTGAGCTGTGCGTCCATAGGAGTTTCCGCAAGGTTGAACGGACCGGCTGCGGCGGGGATCTCTTCCCCGTTTCATCAGGCCCGGCAGGTGACTGGGAAGCTGAACGGCGGGAGAGCCCCCAGGAACCGCCCTAAAGCCAATGCTGTTCAGTTAAGGGCAGGGGCGACCCTTGTGGTCGCCCGCGGGCGGGCACAAGGCCCGCCCCTACGTCGCATCTGAAATTGAGTTCGCGGGTACAGCAGCCACAGTCGCCTAAATGAACGGTGTTAGCCCTCAAGCCGGACATTCAGGTTTACAACGTGCCGAGGATTGCCGCCCTTGAGAGCACGATAAAAACCACCACTACACTCTGTGCGTGATCTCGCTTCCCGCTGGCGCCGGCTCGAAGCCCCCGCCCGCACCAGCCCATACCTATCGTATTCGATTCCTCCGGTGGGGGCAAGCTAACCCCAATTCCAGTAGTGGTACAGTTTGCTGGTGAGGCGCTGTTTTCAGCGCCGAAGCTGCTTACAATCAATGACGGCGGTGGGGACGCCGCCACTACAAAACGAAACTGTGCCACTACCCGAATTCCGTAATGCGGTCACTTGGTCCGCTAGATCGAAGGAGTCCGTGCGGGCTAAGGGATGATGACCAGCCTGCGGCCACCTCGGACTTCGCGCTGCCATGCATCCTCGATATCAACGAGGGGAACCCGCTCGGTGTCAATGCGAAGTTCGCCACTCGCGGCGCGAGCCATGACCTCCCGGTAGGCGTCATCGAGGACATCACGGGGCGGAATTCCCGCTGTCCCGAGGATGGTGAGCGCTCGACTACGGAGCACGGCGGCGGGAAGCGAAATGGCCGGCCCGGCGCTTTCGCCAACCTGGACGAGGCGCATCTCGGACGTGACGACGGCAAATTCTGAACGTGTTATCGCGGCAATGAGCACTTCGGTGGGACGACCCCACAGGTAATCGATGATAACGTGGAAACCGGCGTCCGCGACTTCGTGCGCGAACGCTTCGGTGAGCTCCTGATCCGACTTGTCGAGCTGAATCGTCACGTCTGCACCGAGATCGTGCAGCGTGCTCAGCACGCGCTCACTCCGCCCAGCGGCGACTACCCGTCCCGCGCCAAGGAGCTTCGCTATCTGTACCGCCAGCTTGCCGGTGACTCCGGTCGCGCCGAGGATCAGGACGGTCTCGCCTGGCGCCACCCTTGCGCGCCAGGTGAGTGATAGCCAAGCGGAAACGCCCGGGTTCGGCAGAGCCGCGGCCGTGTCGTCATCCACCCCTTCGGGGATCGGGAAGCAAAACGCGCGGCGCACGACGGCGCGCTGCGCCATTGCACCGTACGGCCTTCGGGGGCCACCGAAGAACACCCGGGTACCATCAACAAGATGCCCCACACCGTCCGTCCCGCACACGGCCGGGAGTTCGCGGGGGCTGGCATAGTGCGAACCGTTGGCTACCTGCCTGTCGACTGGCTTCAGCGCGGCGGCACGGACACGCACGATCGCCTCGTTCTCGCCCGGAGTGGGCTCGGGGAACTGCTCGAAGCGAGGGGGCTTGCCGAAGGTACGGAGTACGGCAGCGTCCATCAGTGGTGTCCTCCCAGGGGTTCGCGTCAACCCATTATACCCATCCCATCGGCCCGAAACCTTTCAAATGACAGCGCTACCCGAATTCCTCACCCCGGGGCTCGGAACGGCACGCGGCGTGGCGAGCCAGGGCCTCTACGCGCGAGTCCGCCATCCCCGCTATCTGGCTTATATGGCCACGCGGCCAGGCTTCGGTTCCCTGACTTGGGGTACCGGAATTTTTGCTCTGGCATTTATCACGATCTTGATGTATTAAATTGTCGCGCCGCTCGAACAGCGCGACGCGCTTGAAGACTACGGCGCCCACTGGTAGCACTACGCCCGCCCAGCGCGGCGGTTCGTGCTTCATCCTAGTCGCAACCCGTGGGAGGAGTAAAATCATGGCCGGAGCCGCCGCCCCAGAGCAGGTTCGGGCGCCGAACGCTTCGCTCAACCGGAGGTCACCATGCGCAATTTGATTGGAATGGTCCTGGCCGTGGGACTACTGTTCACGGCCGTCCCCCTTGAAGCCCAACAGACCTGCCCGGCATCGATTGTGGTGGCAGGCTCGCCCGAAGACGCCCTGATGACCGCCGTCAGTGGGGCCAGCGATCCCCAGGGGCAGGTCGCCGCTCTGGACCAATACGCCCAGGCCCACGCGGATTCCAAGTTCATGTCCTGCGTGGATGAGTACTACACACTCGCCTATCTGAAGCTCAACAATTATCCCAAGGCGATCGAGTACGGCAAAAAGGCTTTGGCTATTCCTTATCAGGACACCATGATCCTGCTGAACCTCACCAAAGCCTACGTGGGCGCCGGCCAGGCCACGCCAGAGGCTTTCAGCGTCATCTCGAAGGCGCCGGCCGAGATCAAGAAGGAAGAGCCGTCCCGGGTTTCCACCGCCAGCAATGCCGAGTGGCAGAAGACTGTGGGCGACTACGCCGCCCAAATGAAGGATATTCGCGCGTACGAAGAATATGCGTTCTTTGCCCTTCTGCCTCGCGTCACCGACGCGAACCAGCGCATCAAGTACCTGGACGCTTTTGGCCAGGCCTACCCCGGCGATGACGCGAGCGAGCTCAATTTTGCTTACTTCGCTGCCTACAAGGGCCTGAACAACATTGCTAAAGCCGACGAATACGGTGACAAAGCCATTGCCGCTGATCCCAATAATGTCCAAGCATTGAACCTGGTGGCCTTTGATTACGCCTTCGGCCGCACCAATCCGTCGAAGGCCGCGACCTACGCCCGCAAAGTCCTGGAGCTGGCGCCTGCGCTCAAAAAACCTGCAAATATGACTGATGAGCAGTTCAGCGAGGAGAAGGACACGCAGCTCGGCCTAGCCCATCTCACTCTCGGCTACATCGATTTCCTTAACGCCGGTCGGACCAGGAGAGTTTCGTCAGCCGAGGATGAATTCAAATCAGCTATCGGCCTGCTCAAGGCCCAGCCAGCTTATCAGGCTCAGGCGCTCTATTTCCTGGGCAACGCTTACGAGTTTCAGTCACCGCCGAACCACCACCTGGCTGCCGAAGTTCTCACCCGCGCCGCCGGCATGGAGAGTCCGTGGCAAGGGCAGGCTCGCGAGCTCCTGGCCAAGGTGAAACACGCAGAGAGGTAGCCGGCCGTTGCCAAGTCATCCTGACCCACCGCGAAGCCTCATGGCCGTAACTCGCGGCCAATCCGCGAGCTCAACCGATTGGAATCCAGGTCCTAAAAATTTCAGTCTCACTCGTCTCGCCTGTCTCAACCGTCTCATGGCGGTGTGTTAGGCTTAAAAATCGGAGTCCGGAGAGGTAGCTACGGCACGCCCGTTTTTCTTAGACAAGAGGGTGCCGTGGGCTCGTTTCGCCTTTCGCCTCTCTACCAAAGGGCCCAAGAGAAGAGATGTTAAAAATGAGAGACAGAACCTATCATGTTATTGAAAACAAAGGATGGGTGCCTTTTAGGGGGGCGAAGCGAACCGGAGAACTCGTGATTAGCGGACAAGTTCCAGGAGACCCAACCCGACTTCGCTGGCTGGTAGTAGCGCAGAGCGGTGCCATTCTGAAACGGCACGGCTACTGGCTACTGATCGCCGAATTGAGGGAACGAAGCTAGGATGTATATGAAAACAAAGGGAATTGCCATTTGCAGATGCTGGCGCCTCGGGCTTGAATGTGACTAACTCCTTTGGCTTCTGTAACATTCCGACAGTGGGAATATGGCCCCGCACCGGCAGCGCACAGTTTCCTCACTTTGGAGCCTCTGCGGCTGTTTCGGCTCCTCCGCCTTGCGCTCGGCAGGTGGCGCCATTCAATTCCGGCTATAATCCAGGGTTGCCCGTTGACGCCCAGGAAGCCGAGGAGATCACGGTCTTATGTCGATGGATACCACGACTAGCGGTTTGGGCCGAAATTCATTATTGCTGACGATCGGGGGGATCTTCGCGCTGACCGCAGTGCTTCTGCTCCGAAAGCGTCTCGTTGGCGCTGCGGAGCCCGCAGCCGCTCTCTTGCCCCAAAGTCCCGGCCGAGCCGCAACCCCGGCGGCCGCTTCTTTTCAAACTCTCCGCAACCGCGGCAAAGCTTATTACGAGCAGGGAAAATACACCGAAGCGATCCAGCAGTTCCAGAAAGCTGCCGCCTCGGGCCGCGCCGTGGCTCTGGATCACCTCGACTTGGGCCAGGCGTTGCTCCAGACCAACCGGCTGAATGAGGCGCTAGAAGAGCTGACGACCGCCAAGCAAATGAGCCCGCATTTGTTGGCCATCGACTATAACCTGGGAATTCTTTACAAGCACGAGCTTCGTTATCCGGATGCTGAGGCGGCGTTGAAGCTCGTGATTCAGTCCGACCCGAACGATCCCCCAACCTGGTTCAATCTGGGTTCGGTCTATTTCTCAGAACGAAAGATGGCGCCTTCGCTCGATGCCTATCGACGCGTGGTGGACATGGGCTTTGCCAAGGCGCAGAACTTCTACGTCGCAGCCACTTTCCATTGCTTCACGATTCTCACGCGGCTTCAAAAGCCCGGTGAGGCGAAAAGGTACCTCCAACTCAATGCCGAGACCCGCGACAAGGTTCCCAACCTTTCGCTGCAATATCCGGCTCTGGAGGCCGGAAAATACGGCATGGTGCGGATTCCGCCGCCCACCGCCGTGGTGACGCCGGCCAGTGCCGGGGCCCTGCGACTCACTTTCCAGGAAATCGCCAGCAAAGTGGGATTGAACGTTCCGGCCCGCGGGACGGCCCGGTGGATTTCGCGCCAAGGGTTGAAGATCAAAGCCAGCGAATTCTCCCTGGGTTGGGCGCGCACCCATATTCTGCCGCTGTTCAGCCCCTCAGTGGCGGTGACCGATTATGACGGCGACGGCCGCCCCGACCTCTTCGTGGTCATTCCGGGATCGAAGGACTACCTCTTTCACCAGAACGCCGACGGAACTTTCACGGATGTCACGGCGAAGGCCGGCGTGGCCGGAGACGGATCCGGTGTTTCTGCAGAGTTTATCGATTACACCAATAGCGGCCACCCTAGCCTCTTCGTGGCGGGACTCGGCGGTGTCCGGGTTTATGAAAACAACGGCAACGGCACGTTCACGGATGCCACCGAAAAGACAGGGCTGAAGGGACAGCCCGGAGAGCTGGACACGCGCATCCTCGCCGTGGATACGGATAATGATGGCTTTCTCGATTTAATTGTAACCGCCTACGCGGATTTCAGCTCATTGCCCGTGAAGCCCATCTTTTTATTCCCCGCCGATGTTCACGGCACCACTTCACACCTTTACCGCAATGACGGCGACGGCACCTTTAAGGACATCACGGCCACCTCCGGCCTTGCTGCCACGCGGGGGCGCATGCGCGGAGCGGTTTTCGCGGATTTCAATAACGACGGCTATATGGATCTGCTCTTTTACCGCGATAACGGTCCGCCGCTTCTTTTTTTGAACCAGGGTGAGGACCATTTTGTGGATTCGACCGCCAGCGCCGGTCCTGACCTTGCCGCTGGCATTGTGACTCAAGCGCAGGTCTCCGACTTGAATCACGATGGGTGGTTCGATCTGGTGCTTTGGACTCCGCAGGGCTACAGGATTCTGATGAACCGGGGCAGAGCGCAATTCAAACGCCTGGCTGCTCCCGAGGTGAAACCTCCCTCCGGCCTATTTCGAAACACCGGGACGCTGGCGGATGTTGATGGAGACAGCTTCGATGACATTCTTGCTCCGGACTCCAAAGGCGGCTGGCATTGGATTCGCAATCGCGGCGGGAAATTCGAAGAGGCCGGTGACGTCTCGAGCCTCAACTCAAACGAACCGGTTTTCACATTGTTGCCCGCGCTCGTGGGGGGTCCGGGAAAACTCAACCTCGTGGGATTTACAGCGTCAGACGCGATGGCGGTCTTCGAGAGGGAAGGTTCTGCGCCGCATTGGGTCGTGGTCAATCTTGATGGCTACAAAAGCAACAAGCAAGGGGCCGGCGACATTGTGGAGCTGAAAGCCGGAGACTTTTACGACAAGGTCATCGCCACCGGCGGCCCGGTGCGCGTCTTCACCGGCAACCTCGACCAACTCGACGTGGTGCGGGTCACCTGGCCGAACCAGGTGGTGCAGAACTCGGTGGACGTGGCGGCGAACACGTCCCTCCGCGTGCGCGAGTCGGAGCGGCTCGCCAGCTCGTGTCCGTTCCTTTACGTCTGGAACGGCCAGCGTTACGTTTTCTTCACCGACATCATGGGCGTAGCGCCGCTCGGGGAGTTATCGCCGGATGGAACGATTATGAAGCCCAATCCCGAAGAACTGGTTCGCCTGGGAAGCGATCTCCACCCGCGGCATGGCAAGTACGTCTTCCAGATTACGGACGAAATGAGGGAAGTGGATTACTTCGATCAATTGCGCCTTCTCGCCGTGGACCATCCCGCCAGCGAAGACGTCTACTCCAACGAAATTTATTCCTCCAGGCCCAAGCCGCCACAGATGTACGTCGTTCGCCACAAGCGCTTCCCGGTCTCGGCGGTGGATGACCGCGGCAAGAATGTTCTGCCGCTCATCCTCAAGGCTGACGGCCGCTACCCCACCGGTTTTCACCGCGACCGCATCCTGGGCCTTGGGAATTTGCATTCGCTGACGCTCGATTTGGGAAGCTTCCCAACGCCAAGCCAGGCGGCGTTGTGGCTGAAAGGCTGGGTCCTCTGGACGGATTCCAACGCTTCACGCGCCTTGATGTCAAACCGTAAGCTACAGATGACTTCCCCATACCTACAGGTGCGGGACCGGCACGGCAAATGGGTCACCGTGATCCCAGACATGGGTCTTCCCAGCGGCACCAACCGGACCATGATGGTGGACCTCACGGGCAAGTTCAAATCCAACGACCATCATGTGCGCGTCGTCACCAACTTCTGCGTTTACTGGGATCAGATTTTCTTCACCACGGAGCAGTCGCCCGCTCCGGCTCCCACCCGTTTGCCGCTGGTTGCAGCCGATTTGCATTATCGTGGATTTTCGGCCTATACAACTGATATAAATCATATTAAACCGGATCATTTCGATTATGCGCGCCGGTTGGTGAACGCGCCGTGGAATCCCGCCCTCGGCCACTTCACACGCTACGGCCCTGTCGGGCAACTTCTGTCGCGCGCTGACGACGAGGTGGTGGCTATGTCAACCGGTGACGAAATGACGGTCGAATTTGACGCACAAACCTTGCCGCCTCTGAAGCCGGGTTGGAGGCGCGACTTCTTCCTTTACGCGCGAGGGTATGCCAAGGATGGCGAGCCCAACACCGCCGCCTACCGCACCGTGGAACCGCTACCTTTCCGGGAGATGTCCAACTATCCTCCGTGGGCTTCCGATTCGCGCCCCCGGGGCCAGGCGTATGCGGACTATCTGCGCACCTATCAAACACGCCGCGCTTATGAGTTGATTCCACGGCTGGCGCCAGCGGTGAGGAATCCTTGACGGTCTCGCGGCAGATGGAAGGAATTCGAAGTCCCGCTGCATGAGTGGATGGAAGGCAGGCTACGAGGTCTTGGGAAAAGCGTGAGAACCACTGAGGCCAATGCTGGTGAGCGAGCGAAGGAAGGTTGCAAACGAAGCCGGCTCGCCGTAGAGAAAAATCCGACCTGCCACTCGCGCCACCAGCGAAGAACGGAAGATCATCTCCAGCCGCGAACGGGTTCCAGATTCCTCTTCGCCGCCGGGAAGCCTTTTGACATAATGGCCCAGCGCCGCGCGCCACGCTTGATTGAATTCCGTAAGCCCTTGTTCAATGGACGAGCTGGCGAGAGCTTGTTCAATCACTTGGCAAGCCACCTGGGCGCTGACCATGCCCGGATAAATCCCTTCGCCCGTCGCTCCGGACACAAAACCCCCGGCGTCGCCGATCAACATCACCCGTCCCTCGGTCAACTTCGGCATGGCGTACACGGCTCCCACCGGGTCAAGATCGAAGTGGGTGGCTTCGGCGCGGAGCTCGGGGGGAAGATGCCCGGCGGCCTGCGCATCCTGGAAGAAGCGCGAATAAACGGAGCGAATCCGGCGATGGTCATCCAACATCGCGCCGATGCCCACGCAAATGTGCTGGCGCTTGGGGAAAATCCATCCGTACCCTTGGAGCCCCTGGTGTTCAAGATAGACCAGAAGCGGAGAGTGTTCGCCGTAGAATTCCGAAATCTCTCCGGCGGGAAATGCGATGTCCGCGTTGGCGCACATCACGTAAGCGCTCCGCGCCCAGCTTCGCCTCAGACTGGCGCACATCGCCACGCGGCTGGAGACGCCGTCCGCGCCGATCAGGACTCGCGCCGAGTAAGTCCTCCCTTGCGCGGTCCGCGCCCGAACTTCGTTGCCGTCTTGTTCCACCCGCACCACCCCGTCGCTGCCGTGGAACGCGGCCCCGGCGGCAATGGCGATGCGGCGAAGTCCATCGTCGAATTTGGAACGCAGGGAGAGATAGCCGGAGGGCCTTCGCTCGGGGAAACTTCCGTGACGCCGGAGAGACGGATCATAAAATGTCATGCCGTAAAACGATGACTCAACAAGATCGTCGAGCTTGAGTTGCAAGTAGGGAAAACGCTCGAAGGCCAGCCGGTTGATCCAACTGGCGCAGGTTTTGTAGCGAGGGAATGCGGCGCGGTCCAGCAGTAGGACCTTGAGACCTCGATCCGCCAGCAGCTTTGCCGCGGTCGAACCCGCTGGCCCGGCGCCCACAACGGTCACGTCAGCATCGAGATGGGTCATCATGATTAAAACCGGAAGATATTCCCCGGGACGTTCGGGGTCCGATGGCGGGCCGCTCTATGAGGAACTACCGTTGCGTCGAACGATTTTATCAACCGCGTCAATGAGGACATTGAGCTTGTAATCCGTGCGTGTCTGAGCCTCTGTGAGCTCGCCAATACGGCGGTCGGTCTCTTCGCCATGGTGGGCCAGCGAGAGACTAACATCGACGAGCTGGCGGATCATGCCGGTGTTGGCCTGAATCTGGCGCGCATTCTCGGCGATTTGCTCATCGTGTTTTTGGGCCGACGCTTCCAGTTTAGCCTGCGTTTCCAGGATAAACTGCATGGTTTTTTCAATGTCCATGTTTCAACTATACACCCGGCACACCGGCCTCTGGAGCCATGGTTCTCTGATGCGCAGAGAGTGTTCTCTGCCCGAAATGGTGGACCTGAGGAGGTTCGAACTCCCGACCCCCTGGTTGCAAACCAGGTGCTCTCCCAACTGAGCTACAGGCCCACGCTTGATCGCACCACTTAATATGAAGCGGGAATCCCGGCTTCGTCAAGGGCCGGTCCGGGTTCGGACGAGAATGACATCCCGGATAGAGCATAGGATGAGCACGAAAACACCCGCGCCAAGCGCCATCGAATTCCGCAACGCCGGATTCCTGGTGGGACACCGGCCGATCCTCCAGGAACTAACCCTCCGGATTGAGCGGGGTGAGACCTGCGTGCTGTTGGGCCGAAGCGGTTCCGGCAAGACGACCACGCTCAAGCTCATTAACCGCCTCCTCGACCCGAGTGAAGGCGAGGTCTGGGTTGAAGGCCGGCAGACGCGTGGTTGGGATCCCATCCTGCTGCGGCGGCGAATTGGCTATGTGATTCAGGAAATCGGCCTCTTCCCGCATCTGACTATTGGGCGGAACGTGGGATTGGTTCCGGAACTGGAGGGATGGGCGCCGGCCAGGATTCACGAGCGGGTGCGCGATCTATTAATCCGGGTCGGCCTGGATCCGGCGACTGCCGGGCGCTATCCGCGTCAGCTTTCGGGCGGGCAACGCCAGCGCGTGGGCGTGGCCCGGGCGCTGGCTGCCGATCCGCCGATTCTGCTCATGGATGAGCCCTTCGGCGCTTTGGACCCCATCACGCGCGCCGAGATTCAGCAGGAATTCCTGGGACTGAGGCAGGCCATGAACAAGACCATCGTCTTCGTCACTCACGACCTGCCGGAGGCGTTGCTGCTCGGTACGCGCATTTGCCTCTTTGAGGGCGGCCGGTTGTTGGGAGCCTACACTCCGCAGAGTTTCCTGGCGGCGCGGGACCCGGTGGCTCTCCAATACCGTGCTGCATTCGAGGGCAATCCGAAACTGCGAGAGGGATGCGTGTGAGCCTGCTCCATTTCTTTGTGAATCACCGCGCGGAAGTGATTGAACTGACGCTGGAGCATCTGTGGATGGTCGGAATCTCCACGCTGCTCGCGGTGGTGATCGGCATTCCGCTCGGCATCCTGATGACGCGCCGGCCGGTGTTCAAAAAACCAGTTTTGGGCAGCGCCAACCTGATGCAAACCGTCCCGAGCCTCGCGCTGTTTGGCCTGCTTCTGCCCATTCCGTTCCTCGGCGACCGCGCCGATCGCTTGGCCATCCTCGCTCTCACCCTTTATGCGCTGTTGCCCATCATCCAAAATACCTATTCAGGCATCACCAACGTCGATCCGGCGGTGGTGGAAGCCGGGCGCGGCATGGGCATGACGGACCGGCAACTGCTCACCCGGGTGCAATTACCACTGGCACTCAGCGTGATCGTCGCCGGGGTCCGCGTGGCCACGGTGATTTCCGTGGGCGTCGCCACCATCGCTGCCGCCATTGGCGCCGGCGGACTGGGTGAGTATATCTTTCGCGGGCTGGCCATGGTGAACAATCAACTGATCCTGGCCGGAGCCATTCCCGCCGCACTGCTCGCGCTGCTCGCGGACTTTGGAATCGGACTGATTGAAAGAGCCTTGCGGCCGCCCATGAGGGAGGAAGCCTGATTGCGCTGCGCCGCGACCATGCTGCTTCTGCTCGCGCTGGCGGGCTGTGGACCCAAGCGCAGCCAACGCATTGTGATCGGCTCCAAGAATTTCACGGAGCAATTGGTGCTCGGTGAGCTGTTCGCACAATATCTCCACGCCAAGACCGGATTGCCTGTGGAAAGGCGATTTTACCTGGCCGGAACGTATATCTGCCAGCAGGCAATTCTCTCCGGCCGCCTCGATATTTATCCGGAATACACGGGCACGGCGCTGACCACGATTCTAAACCAGAAAGCCGGAGGAACTCCCCAGCAGATCTACGA